>DULO01000091.1 GCA_012840345.1 Candidatus Fermentithermobacillaceae bacterium | reverse complement strand
CAGGCTGTCTCACGGTTTGAGACCAAGCCCGGGGAGCAAGCCCAAGTAGACTTCGGTGTGTTCAAGTACGAAGAACAGGGCCGTGAGCGGAAGATCTACGCCTTTATCATGGTGATGAGTTACTCGAAGGCGATGTATGTAGAGTTTGTGGACAGGCAGGACACAGCCACGCTGATACGGTGCCACATCCATGCCTTCGAGTACTTCGGAGGAGTGCCTGAATGTGACTTTGCGCATTAAGAGGCCCAGTGTTTTGCACAATCCTCGGGCCTGAAACCCCGTTCCAATCTGCAAGTTTTCAGATTCCCCCGGATGGCTCTCCCGACCTCTTTCACTTTGCCCTGACCCTTGATTTGCACTTTGCACGCTGGCAGGAGTGAGGCTGTTCGGAGAGAAAGAAGGTGGCGCCGGCGAGGCGCCACCACGATGATCCTGTTCCGCATGCGTAGGCCTAGAGACTGGCGTCGGCGGAGGCCAGCCGCACGGTCTCCGCGTCGATGGGGTTCTGTTTGAGCTGGGCTCCCAGGAGCAGGGATGTCCTGGCCAGGTTGTTCACGAGGCGCGGCCACCCTCCCGAGTGCGAGGCGATGGCCTCAAGAGCGGGTTCGGTGAAGACTTGCGTGGTCGCGCCGGCCAGGTGAAGTTGGTGGCCGACGTAGCGGAAGACTTCGTCCTTGTCCATGGGCTCCATCTTGTAGTGAACGATGACCCTTTGTGCGAGGGGTTGGGTCTGGTTGAGCCGCAACCTGGCGGTAAGAAAAGGCAGGCCCGCGACAACGAACACGAACGGGCTCCTGGAGTCCATGGAGAAGTTGAAGATCATGGCAAGGTCCATGAGGAAGTCAGCCCTGGCCAAGTGCATCTCGTCAAGAATGAAGACCGGCGTTACCCTCTTTTCTGTGTAGAGGTGTTCCACCGCCTTCTGGATCTGGCGGAACAGGTCGCTCTTGCGGTATCCCGGTTCTTCCCCTAGACCCGCGGCAAGGCTCCTGTACATGTCCATGGTGGTGCCGGACGAAAGCGGCAGGTACATGACCTTGTAGAGAGCAGGGTTCAGCCCGTCGGCCAGGGTGCGAAGGGCGTAGGTCTTGCCCGAGCCGCTCTCGCCGACCAGCGCGCCGAAGCCCCTGGCGTCGACAAGGTACCTGAGTCTGGCCAGGGCTTCCTTGAAGGACTTGGACGGGAAGTGGTCCTGGGGCCGTATGTCCCTGGCAAAGGGCTCTTTTGAAAGAGAGTACAACGCCCTGTACATGGTCACTCCTCCGTTTCGCCGGCGATGTCGGAAAGCCTTAGTGCGGGCTTTTCGCGCTTGACCCTTGCGTTGTCGGCCAAATTGACAGGCCTCACCCTGGCGACCTCGGCGCCGTTCTCGCAGACCAGGACCTCTGAAAGGTCGTGGGGCTCGAACCTCACTTCGATGCTCTGGCCTATGTATCTGGGAGGCACCTCAAAAAGTTTCCTGCCGATGGTGATGGTGGAATCGTGTCTCACCTTGCGTGTCTCGCGCCTAAGGAAGAGGGGATCGAGAGAGTTCGGATCGGTAAGCACTCTCACCTGGCTGGCCTGGGACATGTAGGCGCCCAAGGGAGTCATGCCGATGGCGCTGTGAGTGCGTCCGTTGTAGTCCTTTTCCAGCCAGGCGGCGAAGGCTTGGTTCAGTGCCTCCAGTGAGGTCAGGCTCTCAGGCGCCAAGACCGAGTAGAAGCGTTCCTTGACGGTAAGGAAGAAGCGTTCAATCTTCCCTTTCGCCGCGGCGTCGTAAGGCTTAGCATGGATTAGCGCGATGCCCAGCGACGCGCAGACGAACTGGAACTGCCCTGAGCGATAGATCTTGCCGTTGTCGGTGTAGACCTTCTCGGGGATCCCCCTCCTGCAAAGCGCCTCCTTGAACACCGTCTTCAGCGAATCGAAGGACTGGTCCCGGCAGAAACCCGCGAAAGGCACCAGCCTTGACGCGTCATCGATGAAAGCCAGGAGGTAGGTGGCAGCCTTCTTCCTACCCAGCCTAAGGTAGGGACCGTAAGATAGGTCAGCCTGCCAAAGGCCGTTTACCTTTTCAAGCGCGAACCTCTTCCTCTCGGGTTCCTTGCGGAGCCTCTTGCCGACCAGTTCCTGCTTCTTCAGGAACCGGTAAACGCTGCAGTAGGAAACGTCTTGGGGCTTGAGCACCCCCTTTTCCACGAGCTGCTGGTAGAACACCGTCACCGGGACCTGGGTGTTTCCTTCCCGCAGTTCGAGGATCTTCTGCCTGGCCTCCAGGGGTATCACCCTGGGCTTCCCCTTGTCGGAACGACGGCGGGGCTTCAGGCCGTCCAGCCCCTGCTTGATGTAGACCCCGAGCCAGGTCTGGATGGTCTTGGGGCTATACTCCATGCTCCCGTAGTAGGGCACCTGATAGACCCTGCCCGACACTTCGGCCAGATAGTCGGCTTTGTCTTCGACGCTCCCATGCAAAAGGGGTGCGATCAGGCCGTACCGGAAGAGGGCTACTTCCTCCCGGTCATGTTCGTCCATGGTTTCTCCCTCCGAACTGGTGGATTTTGTCTCCCCGGCAGTGACGCCGGGGAGATTTGGGCTACTTAGAAGACCCTAATCCACTTGAAAGGACCAAACCACGGAAAAGGTCTGTGGGCAGGCCTTGTCTTTACTTGGGCTTCTGGGGCAGGTAAGATGAATCTGCCATGAAACCGCGGTGGTAATGCTTCTGGAAGAGCATCGAGAACATCTCTAACCCGGAAGTCTCGATACTCCCCAGCAGTTTCATGGCCCTTTCTTTCCCGTCTTCAGGTAGGCGCTCCCTCATGTCCAAATCCCTCAGGAAGGCCAGCACCCTGTTGGCGTTCGCGAGGAAGCGCTTCCAGTGGAACCGGAGGAGTTCCCGGTAGCTCTTCACCTTCCCGAGGAGCGACTTTACAACGAAACGGACCGTGTGCTGGAAGAACGGCAGCAGGAACGAGGGTAGGAGCGAGACCGTCCTGCGGCAGACGGGGCAGAAAAGCCTGTGGACCATCACCACCAGTTCAATCTCCCTGGCGGGCAAGGCGTTCCGTGAGTACCAGCCGTGGCCCAAAAGCCTCGCCCGCGCCCCGCAGACTGGGCAGGTCTCCAAAACCGGCCACTCGACTTCTCGGAATCGTTGGGTGTACTCTTGCGGCGACATGTGGACGTCGACAAGAACCTGCAAACACATCCCCTCCCAAACAAACTGACAAAACTCTATCACGCTGCCCAGGAAGGGGAATTGCACTCTGCTGGAGGATTTTGAAAACGGAGTGACCCCGAAGGGCCTACTTAATGTGAGCGTTCACAGCATCTAGCAAGGTCAACCGCTTCCTCCCAAAAGGATCTCACTTGCGCCACCTGTCCTTTTCACCATAGCCGAACAACAGTCTCTTTATCTCGTCTTCGATCCAGCTAAATACATACCTGCGAAGGTTCTGGCCCAGTACGAAGTGCATGTCCAGTCTCCTGTTCCCCCACTGTTTGGCTTCCATCATCTCTGAGACCACCTTCGGTCCGGCCCCACGGTCGGAATCGTGACAAACAAACACGCGACGACTGTTCTCCTCCGCGAAATATCCTTCCAGGTCGCCAGGTCGTCTCATCCTGAAGACCAGGGTCGGCGCAACGGATGGGGCGATAGTATCGAAGTCCGCATTGGCTGCAGTAAGGTATTGTATAAACTCCGCATCGGTAATCTGCGCGTGTCCAGGGCTGTCCGGGGGCAATGGTCCATCCTCGGGGTCCAACGCAGCTTCCATGTCGCCGATTGCGCCCTCCAACAGATCGAGCATCTCGCGGTAAGCGGCAATGGTGGGTGGAGTCCCCAGCATCGATCCTGCCTTCCTGACCCGCATGTAGCCTTTGGACTGCACTCTGTTAGCCAGCTCCGATGTGGACAAGACGCCGGATGCGGTGCCACCTGGGATCACAGCATACGCCATATACTCACCCTGTATGGAGCCATACACGGAAATCTCTCGACCATCAAAAACACTCGGTAAGTGGACTCTCGAGATGACGGATAGAGCGTCTCTAAAGCATGCTAAGTAATCGGCGAGACTCAGGATGGGTACCTGGGTCCCGTTTCGCCAACACTTGTCTATGAGCTCAAGATTGACCGGGAGTAGCTGCTTCAGGAAGCCCTCAACTAGATCCGGCGAACATGATGATATCCAGAAAGCAACCATCTCATGTGAACGGGGGTTTGGAGCCAGCTGTCGAACGGCCTCAAAGGAAAGCCTATCTGATGCAAGAAACTCCTGTACTGATGTATGAACGAACGAGACTGTTGTATAGTCTCGCCTCATCCAAGAACTGAGGGACGTTTTCTCAGCTAGAGCCTCTGCGCTCATGGAGTGCGTGTCAAACTTCTGTTCGGAGGCAAGTTCTTCACGAATATCATCGCAAATGTCGAGGAATCTGGACCATGAGACGGTCACTTCGTCCTTGTCCTGCAGACGGGAGGCAATCCTTGATCCAACCCGAAACATGGCATCGAAAGACAGGCCGCTTGGCTTCTTGGCATTGTCCCGCTCAAACAGCACGCGCAGGAATTCTCTGTAAAGCTCAGATCGATTCCGAGGCAGTTCCTGCCGGGTCATGAGTAGCGCAGAGACCATTTTGACAGCAAGAGGTGTGCCAAGGAAACTTCCGATGTTCTTCCGAAGCTGGTCGAATAGGTCGGTGTCAGCATCGCCGTCCAGACGCAACAAGGCACGAACACGTGATTCGTCCAGCGGTAGGACTGTTGCCTGTTGGAAGCCAAGACGTCTGCCATGAGTTGGGTCGCGGGAGCTGGCTATTACCCTAGTTCCATGATATCCCCACGCAACTCGACGAACCTCCCGGAAGAGATGATCCTGGTAATCGCTAGGGCACTCGTCAAGTCCATCGAGGATGATGACCACTGACCCTTGACGTAGTAGTCCAACAAAGCCCGGATCCTGGCGAACAACTGGTATCAATCTCGACACACTCCCGGCAAGGAACTCCTCCATCGGTTCCCCACGGTACACACTCGCCGGTGCGATAATGATGAGCCGGGCAGTCCCAAGAAGCTCTTGCGCGGCTAGTCGTAGAGAGGTTGTCTTGCCACAGCCTGGGCCCCCTTCGATAACCAAGTGCCTCTCTTCGGCGATCACGTCCTTCAGCGAAAGCCGTCTGTCGTTATTGGCGCCATTGTTCACGACAAATCGCATACCTATCTCACCGAATAAGTCGGGGTCCGAGGAATCGGAGTGTAGGGAGTAGTCTAGAGATATCGTCTCGCTCTTGCCGAGTTCCATGGTCAATGCGGATCGATACTCAGCCAGCCATTCGTCAAGGCAAGGCTCCATGGGCCAACGGGCGCCAACCGCCTCCGCAATATCACTCTGGGTGAGCACACGCTTGGATGGAATTGATGCCTCACTCGTCAGCGCCACCTTTAGAAACAGACTCTCTGCCCCCAAATCTCCATTCAGACCCATCTGGTGAAGTCGGTACTTGACTCGGCCAAGTGTATCTTCGGTACCTGGGTGACGAGTCTTTATCCTCAGTCGTGGCAGTATGCTGGTAAGTTCGCATAGTGCAATTCGCGGGAATTTTGCCATGAGGAACTGCTCTTGTTCGGGCCCGATCGTTTTGTGTATGCTTACTGAATCAACCACTTCTTTGAGTGCCCTAACGTCTTTTCCAGCCGAACCGTCGGTGACGAAGACGAAACGGTCACTATCGGGCCGATCCCGTATCAGTCTGTCCATAATGAGGTCGATCTCGCCAGGCGTCCATTGGTAAGGTTCGTCCCTCGTCTTGATCTGGCCGACTTCGACTACCCTATTATCCACAGTGATTTCGTAATCCACTACGTCAGCGCTACCTTCAAGGACTAATCTGGGATTATCACTGCTCTCCAGCAATGAGAGAGCTTTCTCCATTGCACAGGCGTGTTGGAAATTGCATCCTTTTATCGTTTCGCGTCCACCCATTCAGACCACTTCACTCATTTGATCGGGCTCTGGGATTAGGTGTTCCATTCCCCATGATTCCACACCTTCAGGTGCATGGCCTAACAAGATCGGATCTGGATACCACAGACGAATGGTATTGAGAAAACCCTGGTGCAAGACCACTAGGAAAGTGTCCAGCGGTTCACACCGATTCCGGGGGTCGCAGTTCTCTAGACGATGGTGGATCCTGTGGATGTCCACACAGGTGTCCCACACGGATGTCCCACACGGTTGTCCCATGTCCCACATCGGTGTGGGACACGGCATAGCTTCCAAGGCACGCTTGGGAATCACGGCGCTGGCGACAGGGCTCTTCATCGCCTGGCAAGTATGCGGGCCTGCGCCGACGTCTGATAGGCTCGTCCGATGATCGACACCCGTGTCGGATACGCCTGACGAGCAGTTGCGGGTTCAGCCGCTCCATCACATCTTGGGGATCTGGATCCTGTCCCAAACTCAAATTAAATGAAAAAGTGCACACTTGATTGGTTTGCTTGCCGCGAGCCACACTCGGTTCCTACACTGGGCTCAGAACCTCTCTTTGCACGGGGCCCCTTCAAGACAAATTCGGCAAAACGTCTTGCTCCAGACTCTGTTGTGTTCCTCTGGTAGGGAACCCTCATCGAGAAGACGTAGACGACCACGTAATTGATGGCTACCAGGCCTGATGACACTGCGGCGATACCAAGTGACGGCTCATGGTCGAGGCCAGAGTCGTCTGGGGCTTCGTCCAAGATGATTGCGGCTGGGCCGGCCGATGGGCGTCATGGCTTCAGACCGTGCACCCCCATCAACGGGATCTGGACCCACAAGCCAGAGCTGCTTCATCGCCAGCACTAGCGGTGATCGTTGGCCAGAGGCCCTGCGCCGCCGTTCCAGGCACCCAAGTCCTTGGGTATGCGCAGCGCTGCTGAGGCATAGCCTCACCCAACTTCGGGAATGCGGCACACAGTACTCAACCGTGATCATTGGCAACTTGAGGTTTCTGATTCCTAACAGAGACGGGTGGCACGAGCGCTGCAAATGCCCTGGTAAAGGGCCCTAGAAGGCCCGACTACTAGAGGAGATCTCGAGAAAATCGCCACACCGTCTAGAGTCCATTGCGAGGAAAGCATCATGAACTACACTTGGCAACCGAGGGGTTCTGGTCTGCTCGATGACCTCGGGCGACAGCTGCAGCGAGTCCTGCGAGGCGTCCGGCAGGGTAGTTTTGCCACCCGCGCGCGGTACTCAGAAGCGGGCGAGAGGTTCGTTGTGTTCTTGGCTGAGTCATTTCGCTTGAGAAAGCTCGCGAACATCAAACAGAAGCACCTCGACGCTTACGTTGAGCATCTCACGCAAAGGGGATGCGGTCCTCGGTACATTGCGACCGAGTTGTCCGCGATACGCTGGCTGCATCGTCAGATTGCCGGTGCGAAGGAAGATCTGAGATCGGGTCAGGGTTCCAACTCACGCTATGATCTCGATGAAACCAGGAGTGGGGTAGACAGAGCCTGGACCGAGAGGGAGTTCAAGGCGGTCCTGTTCCGTGCTCATGATTCTGATAGGCTGGATATCGCCAAAGTGCTTGTTGCTGCGTGGTTCATGGGCTTGCGCATAAACGAGGCTGTCTCATTGAGAAGGCACCAGGTGGAAGCACTGCTTAGGAACATGGTCTTGGCGATCACCGGAAAGGGCGGACGCCCGCGCATGATCCCCGGTTCTTCGGTGATCATCGAGTTCTTCCGCGATGTCATTCGTAGCGTTCCGCGGGGCGAGTATGTCTTCTGTCCCCAAGACAAGACTCTACCAGCATTCAAGAAACAGATACAGGCCTTTCTTATCGTTATAAGGGAATCTGTCCAAGACCCAGACCGCAAGGCTACTGGGCAGAATCTAAAGCCGGGAGACCGCGCGGCCCTAACCTTCCATGGAACGCGCCACGCCTTCGCCCAAAGGACTGTACAGAAGCTGATGCAGGACGGACTGCCTCAGGACGAGGCCTATCGACTTACGGCCGAGCTCCTTGGCCACGGGCGTGTGGAGATCCTGATTGTGTACCTGTCCCGGCAGTTGTCAAATGATGGCCACCCGCTGGACGACGAGCCGACGGGCTCACGCCCTCAGATCCCCGCTGGAGGAGTCATAGAAACCAACCAATGCGGAGCCGCTGGAGTGTAGCCGGACAAGGTAAAATCCCCACAAGTGGTCAAACATTTTCCCCACTTTCGGACAGAGTCGTCCCCACTTTAGGACAATAAAGAAGGCCTGCTCCAGGCTGAGTAGAAGGTTTCTGTGACCAGCAGGAAACCAACTCAGGGAGGAGCAAGCCATCTTGATTGGAGTTGAACTACTCGTGGAGATCCAATTCCTCGACCGCCAGGACCTGAACAAGACCCAAATCGCTCGCCGCCTGGGCGTTGATCGAAAGACTGTGCGAAAATGCCTCGCCCAGGACATCAAGGACTTTGACAAGGACCGGGCCAAATGGCCTTCGGTGCTGGACCCCTACAAGCGCTACCTCCAATATCGTCTGGAGAAATGGCCGGAACTCACCGCGGTCAGGCTCTACCGCGAGTTGTGCACGCTTTCCTGCCCTGGAGGCCACGGCACCGAACTCTTGCCGCCGTCACCGTACGAAGGCTCCGAGCGAACAGTAAGGCGGTACGTGTGCTTGATCCGGCCCTCAGGGACCAGGGTGTACCACCCCATCGAGACCCTGCCGGGAGAGCAGGCGCAGGCGGACTGGGGACACTTCGGGTACATCGTGACCGATGACGTCCGCCGTCCCCTTTACGCTTTCTCTTTCGTGCTCAGTTACTCGCGGATCCGCTACGTTGAGTTTACCACGTCCCAGGACATGGTCACCTTTCTCACCTGCCTTAGGCACGCACTGGAATACATAGGCGGTGTGCCCCAGACAGTGCTTTTCGACAACGCCAAGACCGTGGTGAGCGAAAGGGTGGGGTCGGTCATCCAGTTCAGCGAAGACCTTTTGAGGTTCGCTGCCAGGTACAGGTTCAGGCCGGAGGCCTGCTGGATGCAGGACCCCGAATCGAAGGGGAAAGTCGAAAACAGCATTGGATACCTACGCAGGGACTTCTTCTACGGCCGCCCCATCATCGATGTCGAGTCTTTAAACCGGGAAGCGCTGGAGTGGTGCGATGAGGTGGCCAACGAGAAGATCCACGAGGCTACGCGCGAAGTGCCGTCAGGCCGGCTGGCCGAAGAAAGGAAGGCTCTTGCCGCCCTGCCCCAGGCGCCGGCGGATGTGTTCGGGAAGGTCACAAGACATGTAAGGAAGGACTGCACCTTTCCGTTTGAGACCAACCAGTACTCGGTCCCCGGCCACTGCGCCCGTAAGACAGTGACAGTGTTGGTCTACCCCAACAGGCTTGAGGTCTATGTCGGGGAGGAACGCGTGGCCGTGCATGAGAGGTGCCTCGAGAGGGGGCGCTTGGTCCTGGACGAAGGGCACTACAAGGACCGTCCGCATGGGCTGCGCCAGAGGAGAGACTCGCTCCAGACTGACTTCGAAGGTATCGGCGATGTCGCGGCGGCTTACCTCAAGGGTCTGGCGCGCGCCAGGCAGGGTCACCTTAGGGACCAGGCGAAACAGATCCTTGCCCTCTGTGCGGAGCACGGTCGCGAAGCCGTCAACGAGGCCCTCGCCCGCGCAGACCACTTTGGCCAGTACAGTTACGCTGCCGTGAAGAGCATCCTCCAAAAGCAGGCCCAGGCCCCCGGGACTCTGCCGGCGGACCCGCGCGGACTGATTGAACCCCCGTACAAGGGTCCCAGTGTGGCCGTCCAACGTCGCTCCCTTGATGACTACGCCAAACTCTCGGAGGTGGCCGGAGAGTGAATGGCATGGAGGATCTTGAAGGAGGGCTCAAACGCCTAAAACTGCGCAGGGTGCGGGAACTGCTGGAGTCGGACGCCGGGCGCGAAGGACTCGCCAGGTTCAAAGACCCCATCTCGTTGGTGGCCTACCTTGTGAACGAAGAGGTGGCGGCAAGGGACGCGACGCAGAGGGACATCCGCCTGCGCGCGGCCAAGTTCCCCGGCCGCAAGACACTGGATGACTTCGACTTTGGGGCCCAACCCGCGGTAAACGAGGCCCGCGTGCGGATGCTGGCCAGCCTGGACTTCGTCCGGTCGGCCGAGAACGTGGTCTTCCTTGGGCCCAGCGGTGTGGGTAAAACACATCTGGCAGTGGCGCTGGGGTACGCGGCGGTCGAGGCCGGGCTCAATGTGCGCTTTACCACCGCTCAGGAACTTACCGACAACCTGTACGCCTCGCTGGCGGACGGGAATCTCAAGCGCGAACTGGAGCGCTACGGCAAGTTCGACCTCCTGATCATCGACGAGTTGGGGTTCCTGAGCCTCGACAAAACCGCCTCCAACCACTTCTTTCAAGTCATTAACCAGGCCTACGAGCGCCAGGCGGTGATCGTGACCAGCAACCGGCCGTTCCAAGAGTGGTCGGGCGTGTTTCACGACTCAGTGATAGTCACGGCGATCCTGGACCGCCTGCTGCACCACGCCCACCTCTTCAACCTTAAGGGCGACAGCTACCGCCTGAAGAACCACCTGAAGAGGGACGGCAAGGAGGTGACGCCTCTGGCGTAATCAGGCATCAAACGCAGTCTAAAAGTCAGGAAAGAGCAAAGGGGGTGGGGAAAAAGTTTGGCCGAAAGTGGGGAGAGCTAGATGACCGTTGACACTGGAGGAACCGCAAAGGCCATGGCCAATCCAACTCGTAATCATCCCTTGCAGCAGGAAGGGCTGCCGCTGGGCGAGCCGCAAGCCACGTCGACGTTTGGAGGTCAGCCAAAGGGTTAGTATTACCTGTCAGGTGGCTCACAGGTGGGGCTCCCACAGGAGGAGACTGCGGGTATCGCAACCAAGGGATAACCTGCCTTCTCTCCTGTGCGGGAAGAGGTCGAACTGTCGCGGGGCCCGCTGGAGAAATCACTCTCCAGCGGAGAGCTGTTGCCATTAAGCAACGCTTCCGACTCGCTGGAGGAGAACAGGCCAACTGACAGCTGATGGTGGACCCGGCTGTGGCTTCAGGGTGTACGTCGGGCTCTAGCCCTCATAGGTCCATGGTGCCTACCCTTCATCAAGCGGCGCCATAGCCCATCATACAGGCACTTCTCCCGTCCGGTGTAGTCTCGTGCAGGCCAGGAGTATTGTTTCTCGGAGCCGCTTGCTTAGCGCCTCTGCCTTTGACGAGTTCGATGCCGGGTTTGCGACAAATACCCAGTTTGGGTAGGGCTCATTCCTACCGATAATCCAGTTGAGCCCCTGGGCAACTGGCGCTGGCGGTTCTGAAGTTGCGAAGGCAGTCCTGCTGTAGATAAGGACACCCAGTATGTGTGGGTGCTTTGCCAGATATGGTCCGATTTCGCCGATTGCTTCTTTGAGGCTGGCCTCCTCGACAAGCAGGTGATCTGCATGGATCACAAGAACGTTTGGGAGGTCAAAAGGGAACTGGTTACTCTTGTCGCGGATCTTTCGCCGAATTCTCGGATACTCGTCAATCTTGACTGGTGCTCCGCTCATCCCAAGTATCCCGTTGTCTCTAGACCATGACCTAAGCACTTCGTCATCAGCCCTTGGTGCCGCACCAAGGCTCAGGACTCCATTGACCTCAAGCGCGACGAAGGTACTACGTCGAGTTACCTCCGTGACTGCTTTTCTGACCTGTAGGAGTAGGTCCTCTAGGTCCTGCCCGTCTACAATAGTGTGGCACTTGAAATGACAGGCAGGCCACGCCTCGGATGAGTGAACGACCTGAACAATAGCCTGATGCATAAGAGAAGACGTGATCTCGTCCTTGGTCATGGTCAGTTCCGTTACTTCGACAACTGTGTCCTTACCAGAGATCAGGTCGGTTACCATTAGGTCTGGTTTCTTCGTGAACTCCGCGATTTCGGGTTCGAACTGGACTCGATGCCCGCTTTGCTGGAAGATATCGGCTGTAAGTAGCAGCGAGACCGCCTCGTAGAAGGGAAAGTCAGGTCGATCCGTTTGCTTTACCTTCTTGAGGACGATGTCGAACCCTCTTGACTTGTGGAGAGCCTTGATGGCTTGAGCGAACCAAACCACCCACCGACGGGACGATGGTGAACTATCAAGCAACTGAAGGTCAGGTCAAGTCCCTTCTTTTCTGTAAAAAGCCCTCCGGTGACTGGTATGTACCCACTGTGTTAGCTCCCTGCGACGGCTGGTTCGGGAACGCCGGCGCCCTCTGCAACCGCCCGCCCCTGCTTCCACT
>DULO01000090.1 GCA_012840345.1 Candidatus Fermentithermobacillaceae bacterium | reverse complement strand
TTGTACAATTTGCATGAGACCTCACCTCTCGAGTGGTGACACTCGTCCAGTCCAGGACGGTGGGGTCTCTTTCGTTATCTGCTAACCACCAACCTCCAAAAACTCCTACAGTAAAGTTACACTGACACTCTCCACCGGTGTATGAACTCTTGGCCTTTGAACTCCACGGTAAACTGCGTCTCGAATCCGACTACCGGCTTGAAGTCACGCATTTCGCTGAAAAACCACAAGCGCATCTGATCTCTGTCGGTGATCGCTCTCCAGACCACAGACACCGGCGCGGCGTACTCCTGTTCTACCACGATGGTCCCAGAGTCTTTAGCCAATTGCAGTCCCTCCCTGTCTTTCAGCGCGTTGGGCGAACCGCTTGACAGAGTTTAGTATAACGTTAACGCGCCGCAAACCGTCGCCGCGCATCAGATTTATGGGAATGCGGCAAGCCTTCGCGGCTTGCTATACTGTTGTATAGCACCGGCAGGATTGGCGCTGCCGGTAGGTTTGACCGGGATCGCCACTTGTTCGCGAAGGAGCCGGACTCTATGATACCCTACGCCATAAGGAACCTCGTCTGGCATCTGGCCGCCTGTCTTGGAGTCTGTTGGGCAGTCGGCAGGTTTTCTTCGGAAGGGCCCGTATACGCTGGGTTTATGGCGGCGTTCTTAGGCTCCGCCTATTTGCTGGCGGGATGGCTCGCCTACCTCAAGAGCATAGGCACAGACTTGGTTAGTAAGCTCAAAGGCAGGCAGCCTCCTGAGGTTCCGTACTTTCACCGCAAACAAAAGACCAGGAGGCCGCTCCTACGATTAGGTAGGAAGATACACACCATAGACGACGATCTCGCGGAAACCGTAAATGACCAAGCCGGAGGCATTCCGCCAGACCGAAGACATAAGATTGACGCCGCGTGCTATGCGGTGGTAGGGCTCATGCTTCTGGTCCTATCGTTGCTCTAGGCAACCGAGCATTTACGCTAGCTGTATTTCGCTTGTCTTGATGACCAGCCCGACGTTTTTGAAGGATGTGTGCGCTTGGCGGTAACCTTTCGTTGTGTCGTCCCGGTAATACTTTAAGACAACGGCAAAGGTCTTTTCGTGAGCTTCATACACCGCGATACCTTTAACGTACCTCTTGTTTTTCTCCGGGCAGAAGTTCAGGCCGTCGTCTCGTCCGCACAGCAGATGGTATATGGCGCGGTCGAACGCCGGGCCATCTATGGTGGCGCCGTTCACATAGTCGAGCGGCACTGTAAACTGGCCTTCGCCGTCGCAATCGCTCGCAAGCTCAACCTGGGACGTTGCCTCATCATAGTTGTCCCCTTTGTGAATGGCGTGAAGCGCGATACCCTCATAACTGCCGTTTCCGGTCTTCCGGGCGTTTCTGCAGTCCATGATATAGACACCGGCGCTCCCCAGGACGTTTATCCGGCCGTCTTGATAGACCAAGGCAGTGTCCTCGGAGACCCCGTAAGCTACCCGTACGCCTTCCCGATTGGCCAGGCAAGCCTCTATTGAGCGCAAGAGGCGCGGCCGAGCGTTGAAATGCTGATCGACTATTGCGCGGCGCAGAAATCCTAGGCCCTTAACGATTATCAACGGTTCTACAGGGTCACCCGCTTCGCACAGAGAATCGTAGGTGTCGTACCCATACACCACATCGCGATATAGGACTCCGCGGTTGTTGCCGCCGCCTATCATAACGTCGCTCATTATCGCCGCGCCGGCGCTGGAACCGCCTATCACGCCGCCCCGCTCGTAGATTGAATGGATGATCTCTAGCGCACGCGTGTATGTGCCGTCAGGCCGCAAGAAGCACTGAGCCGTGAAGTACTGGTCTCCCCCAGTGAACCACACGCCGGTCACTCCCTCAAACAGCCGGGGAAGGCTTTCTTCGTCGCCGTTCAGGGCATTGAAACCTCTTTCGTCTTTCACATGCTTCGCGTAGAGAGGGACTAGGACACAGTTCTCTTTCGGGACTCCAAGCCTGGAGAAATCCTCAACGTAACTCCGAAACGTGTTGTCAGGATCGCTGCCCGAAGCGGAAACCACAAAGGCGAACCTGGAAGACGAGCCTCCGGCCGACTCGATAAACGCTGACAGGACCTCGTGTTCGCTTGCTCTCATGGCTCCGCCGGCGATGTAGAGAGTTCCGGCCATGTGACTCCACTCCTTACGCGTCTAGTAGCGCTTTGTAGTTAGCGACTTCTTGCCGGTTCGCCCAGACGTAGTGTCCTGGGGCCACCTCCGCCCAATAGGGCTTGTCCACAGAGTAATCGTGAAGTCGCGGATCGTAGACGATCACTTGCTTTTCCCGCTCCACGTCCGGGTCTGGGACAGGGACGGCCTGGAGCAGGGCACGCGTGTACGGATGCAGCGGGCGGGCGAACAGTTCGTCGCTTCCCGCTAGCTCCACTATGCGTCCTTTGTACATGACGGCGATGCGGTCCGAGATGTACCTGACCACACTCAGGTCATGAGCGATAAACAGGTAGGTCAAGCCCTTTTCCTTCTTCAACTCGTTCAGGAGGTTTAGGACTTGAGCCCGGATGGAGACGTCCAGAGCCGAAATGGGCTCGTCGGCGATTATCAGCTCGGGTTCGACGACCAGGCTTCGTGCGATACCTATGCGCTGGCGCTGTCCGCCGGAAAACTCGTGGGGAAACCGGGTAGCGTATTCATCAAGCAGGCCCACGCTGTGCATAGCCTCGGCGACCTTCCGCCGTCTTTCCTCTTCGTTCTTGAAAAGTTTGAAGTTGTACAGTCCTTCGGAGATGATATAGTCCACTTTCGCTCTTTCGTTCAACGAAGCCATAGGGTCCTGGAAGATCATCTGAACCTGCCGCCTGAACTCGGTCAGCTCCCTGTTACTCAGCCTCCGGTTGATCTTTTTTCCCTTGTAGAAAATGTCCCCGGCGCTCGTGTGGCAGATTTTCATGATCGCCTTGCCGACTGTGGTTTTGCCGGACCCGCTTTCTCCTACAAGCGAGAACGTCTCTCCCCTGTGGATGTCAAAGCTGACGTCCTTGACCGCGCTGAACTCTCTCCTCCCGAGCTTGAAGTTGACCGTCAGGTTCCTCACCGAAACAAGGACTTCGTTCCGGGTCGGATCCTCCAAAGCCTCTGGGGGGGCTCCCGCGCGTTTCGCGCGCTGTTGTGAAATCTCGCGGGCATACGCCCTGGCTTTCTCATGAAGAAGCCACGTCTTCGCGTAGTGTGTATCCGTAACCTTGAAGAACGGGGGTTCCAGTTCATAGTCAATCTTCATCGCGTAAGGGTTCCTCGGCGCGAAGGCATCCCCCTTGATTTCCTTGTATAGGTTTGGAGGGGATCCTTTGATGGACTCTAGTTCACGTCCCCTAACCCCAAGCTGGGGCAAAGACGCCAGCAAGGCCTGTGTGTACGGATGCTGGGGGTTACGGAATATCTCCCTGGAAAGGCCGTACTCAATGATCTGCCCCGCGTACATGACGGCCACACGGTCGGCCACGTTGGCGACTACACCGAGATCGTGGGTGATGTAAATCACGGACATATCCAGGTCCTTCTGCAGTCTCTTGATTAGGTCAAGGATCTGGGCCTGGACCGTCACATCCAGCGCCGTCGTCGGCTCGTCGCAAATCAGGATTTTCGGCCTGCAGGCAATCGCCGAAGCGATGACCACACGCTGCCGCATGCCGCCCGAGAACTCGTGAGGATACTGCTTGTACCTGATTTCCGCGTTATCGATTCCCACCTGGCGCAGGAGCTCGATGGTTTCCCGTCTTGAGGACTCCTTGTCGGTGCCGAAATGCCACGAGATGACTTCCCTGATCTGCTCTCCCACCGTCTTCACCGGGTTCAGAGAGGTCATCGGGTCTTGAAAGACCATGGCGATCTTCTTGCCCCGGATCCGGAGCCACTCCTTTTCTGTCTTGTACTTGGAAATATCCACTCCGTCCAGCAGGATGCGCCCTCGTGACACCCACCCGTTCTTGTCCAACACGCCTAGGAACGACTTGACGAAGACGCTCTTTCCGCATCCCGATTCGCCCACGATTGCCAGGGTCTCCCCTTGGTACAAGTCGATCGAGGCGCCACGGACTGCCGTGAGAATCTTGCCGCGGAGGCTGAACTTGATCTCTACGTCGTCTGCTTGCAGAACCTTCTCACGCACTGTCCGTACACCTCCCTACACGTGGTTTCGTGGGTCTGACGCGTCAGCGAACTTGTTCCCTATGATGTAGAAGGAGACAGTGATTACGCACAGAATGGCCGTCGGGAAGATCATCTGGAATGGATAGACCAAGAAGGCGCTTCGCCCCTGGTTGACAAGGTTGCCCAGGGTAACCATCTCCGCCGGAATGCCCAGCCCTATGAAGCTGAGGAATACCTCTGAACCGATTGAGGACGGGATCGTGAGGGCGGCATCCATGATGATCAGGCTCATAATATGAGGCACTATGTTCCGGCTGACTATGCGGTTTACCGGCGTCTTGAGGCAAGTCGAGGCTACGTTGTAGTCAGCCTCCCTAAGAGCCAATATCTTGTTCCTGAACCACCGCGCTTCGCTAATCCAACCGCTGGACACAAGCGCGATGATAATCGTAACTATGCTGGGCTTCATGATGTACGCGATGATCACCAGATAGATGGTGGATGGTATGTTGGTGATGGTGTTGTAGATGCCGAACATCAGAGTGTCAAGTTTCCTGTAGTATCCCCAGACGGCTCCGACGATGACTCCGATGCCGACTTCCAAAACCGCCACTACCAAAGCCAAGAGAAAAGACGTCCTGGTTCCATACCACACGCGAGCCCAGATGTCCCGGCCGACCCCGTCAGTCCCGAACGGATGCTCCCTGCTAGGTGGAAGATTCCATTCTTTAGATGAGAGGGATACCTTGTAAGGGTCGGCGTTGGAGATGTACGGGAAGGCAAAGGTAAACGTCACCAGAACCAACACCAGGGCAACCGTCACTTTTACAACTGTGCTCTTGAAGAAAGTCCGGATGGTGCTCTGCCAATAGGAGTAGTTAGAGAACCCGGTATCCTCTACAAGTTCTTCCCGAAACTCAGCCCTCGTAAACAGGTCGTCAGGCAAATCCTGATAGCTAGCTACGTCATGAGACTCCATGAAGCCATGCCCCTTCTAGTCTTCTTTGTCCTGCAACTTGATCCGGGGGTCGACGAAGGAAACGAATATGTCGCCAAGGAACACCCCGAATACCGAAAGGGTTGAGAATAAGAGAACCAGTATCTGCACAAGGTTGTTGTCCATTGCCTGGATGGACTTTATCAAAATACCGCCCATCCCGGGTATAGAGTACAGGCCCTCTATGACCAGCGAACCTGAGATGAGCATCAATAGGTCTGACGGGAAATTGATGGCGATGGGCACGATGGCGTTCCGAAAAACGTGACGCACCATGATGTAGTTCTGGGAAAAGCCCTTCACTCTGGCGAACTTGATGTAGTCCTTGTTCTCCTCATCGACGATGTACCTTCGAAGCCAGATGGCGTACCCTGCGATGCTGCCAAGCGAAAGCGATATTGTGGGAAGGATCCACGACGCCGGCTGGTTCATCTTGAACAGCATTGGCAACCCCAGCCACTTCGACAGGTAGACCTGGACAAAGAAGTGAATGATGATGGAAGGAATGGACCTCACGGCAACCACATACGCCGTCCCCGCGCTGTCCACGAAACCCCCTTTGTTCTTTGCCATGGCTATGCCCAACGGCATGCCGATGACCGCGGAAACTACCCAGCTAAAGGCGTTAAACATCACCGAGTACTTGATCTTGTCTCTCAAGATGTCCTGGATGCGGGATTTGGGGTACAGCGTCATGCTGCGCCCCAAATCTCCACGAAAGAGCTTCGCAAGGAAGTTCTTGAGTTGAACGAGAGTCGGGTCGAGCACGCCCAGGCTGCGCAAGTACGCGTTCCTGGCCACCTCGTCCATCTCCCGATACTCCTCCTTGGAGAAGTAACCGGTCGTCGGCATAAACCGCAAGAGCGCAAAAACCACCAGCACGACCAATGAGATTGTGACCAGCGCTTGACACAGCTTAGATAGGTAGTATCGCCTCATGCGCCGACCCGCCTCTAGTAGTTAATTGCCCGACAAGGCCCTCAGCGCCTCTTCATATTCGGCCTTGAGCTGCGCGTGTTGTTCCTTTGTGACAGGCTTATCCTGGATTTTCGCGCCCTTGAACTTGTAGCCGGCCATCCCGAAGTACCCCTGCGGCGTGGTGTAGGGCACCACACGGGTCATCCTGTACGAGCCTCCGCCGGTCATATAGGGGATGATCATGGCGTTGTCAAGCATCCACTTCTCAGCCTCCGCGAACGCGGCATAACGCTCGTTGATGGTATAGATCCGGTTGGCCTTTTCTACCAGAGCGTCAAACTCGGGCACCTCGTACTGGCTGTCATTCAGCGAACCGTCGGTGGTGATACGGTTGAGGTTAGCCGAAGGATCGCCGAAACGGAAACCGTAGGAATCATCGACCAAGTCCCAGTTGCCCAGAGCCCATACCTCGTTGGTGAAGCTATTCCGGGAAAAGCCCAGGATAACGTTGACGTTTTCCTCTCCCAAGTAGGTGGTCAACATCTCCTTGACGAGGAGGGCCTTCTTCATCTCGGTCTCGCTGCTCCCAGACGTGTAGAGGATGTCGATAGGAAGCTTGCCGTCGACCGTGAACTCTTCGATCGGCAACATATCAACTTTGGTTCCGGGAACTACGCCTTTAATGTTGCCCTCGGCGTCGCACAGCTCCGCGATGGCCGCCTCCATGTACTCTCTGGCCTTTTCCGGTTGGAATGGATTGCCGTTCTTGTACTCTATGAGGCCCGGATAGTCGGTGTAGTCTCTACCGTTTTCGTCAAACATGCAGCCTTCCGGCAGCAGAGTGTAACGGCAGAAGAACTCCGGGTTTTCCGGTTCCCAGATCGCCGACAACGTGACACGGTCAATGGCCGCGTAAATCGCTTTACGGAAGTTCAAGTTCTGTATGGCGGTCTGGAACTCCGGGTTCTTGGACTTGAAGTTAAAGGTGAACCAGTAGGTGGTCAGAGTCTTGTCGGAAAGGTAGACGTAGTCTTCCCACTCCGTAGACTTAATGCTGGCCAACTCTTCCGAAGTGAGGGACGTGGTAGCGATCTGGCCGCGCTGGAACAACTCCACGCTGGAAATGCCGTCGGCCACAGCCTCGAAGTTCAGTGACTTGAGGGTGATCTTGTCCTTGTCCCAGTAGTGTTCGTTCTTCGTCATGATGATTTGCTTGTCGCGTTCCCAGTGAGATATGTAGTAGCTGCCGCAATACAGGAGGCTTTCCTTGTTGGTGCCGAAGTCTTCACCAACCTGCTCCATGAACTCCTTCTCAATGGGCAAGAAGAGCTCCAGGGTGGCATAGGAGAGGAAATACGGGGTGGGGCCGCTTAGCGTGTACTGCAAAGTGTAGTCGTCAAGGGCCTTTACTCCGACAGTCTCTTCAAAAGCCGCGACTACTTCGTCACGCGTCTTTCCGATGTCGATTCCTTCGTCGATGTCGGCCAGGTCGTCATAGTACGCGCGGAGGCCCTTCACAACCCCCAGGATCGTGCTGACATTCTTGGCACCGTTGGCAGGATCGGCGACGTACTTGAGCGAGTCTACAAAGTCTTGGGCCGTTATCTCCCACTGGGTCTTGTTACCTGTCGAGTCCACCCAGTATTGGCCCTTTCTCAGGTAGAACGTCCAAACAGTGGTGTCCTCGTTGGTCTCCCATCTCTCAGCGAGCGCCGGGACAAAGCGCGCATAGACATCGGTCTCAACAAGGCCGTCTATTATGTTGGCGATAAACGTGTAATACGAGGTTCCGGGGAGGGTAAACGGATTCAGAGTAGTGATGCCGCTAGAGAAGGTTGACTTGTATTCATCCCAGTAGCTCACCTCTGGTCCCGCTGGTGTCTTCCCTCCGCATCCAGACAACACCACGGACAGCAATAGGATGGTCACCATCAATGAAGCGAGTTTCCTTTTCATTGGTCGCGCTCCTCTGCCATAGACTGGATGAAACTTTACGTCAATGGTAACCCATAACTTGTCTGACTGTAAAGCAAAAACTTTGGTTTTCTGATATTATATAACGAGGATCACGCTTAGCATTTAGCGATGATTGACGGCACGAGACGGAAGTATTGATGCTTGGCTTCTTCGGGTTATAGAATAAAGCAAATACTTTACTACTGGGAGGTGGGTTATGTCCGGCTTACATGGCATCTATGAAAAGTATTCGAGACTGACTCCTAAGCAACGCGCCATCGCCGACTTCGTCCTCGCGCACCCGGAAGAAGTCTGCTACCTCCCTTTGAAGCAGTTGAGTGAGAAAGCCGGCGCTTCGGAAGTCTCGGTCTTGAGGTTCTGCCGGGCGTGCGGCTTTGACAATTATGTACAACTAAAAGAAGCTTTCCGACACCGAAACGGCGAGAAGTTGAGAAGCCCCGTAAGGCCCGCCTTCATTCAAGGAGAAAGCGACAAGGGCGGAGCCGGCCGTACCAGGTTGCACAGACTCCAACAAATCTGCGAGGCTGAAATATCAAACCTAACAAGCATGATGGACGCGCTCAATGCTGACGACCTCTACGCCTGTGCACGGTTGCTCATGAAAGCAAACGAGGTGTTGGTCTTCGCCCATGACGGCTCCATGATCTTCGCGGACTATCTCTGCTACCGACTTAATTACATGCGGATCAAGGCGGTTAGCGTGAAGTTGGGAGATCAGACCTCAGTACAGGCCACCCTCGCGCGTCTTTCCAAGAACGATGTGGTTGTCTTGCTATCGTTCCCGCCCTACTACCGGCCTGTTCACGACGTCGCGAGATACGCGCGATACCGGGACACACCGGTCATAACCATAACCGACAGCGTCGAGTCACCTGCGGTGATTGATGAAGGAATAACCTTCATCTGCCCGACCGCCACCCAGTTCTACTACAACTCTCATGTAGCCACCGCCTCGTTCATCAACATACTGGCTTCTTGTATAGCCGTCGAAATGGGCAGTCGTTACAGCGAGATTCTCGCTGAGCAGCAGTCAATCGGCGACTTCATGAGCAGTTACGGGGCCGCTTGGCGCGCCGAATCGAGAGCCACGGGAGACAAGACCTGGCAAGATGAGTCGATAGAAAGGTGATTGAGGACAATTGTTCACACTGGTTAAGAGAGTCCATGTCTTCCAACCGGAAGATTGCGGCGTAAAAGACATTCTCATCTGTAACGACAAGATCGTCGACATCGGCGACAACCTTGATTTCGGATTGCCCAACCAGAATTGCATTGACGGCGAGGGCATGCTCGCGATCCCCGGCTACATAGACCAGCACGTCCACGTCACCGGAGGCGGAGGCGAAGGCAGCTTCAAAACAAGGGTTCCCGAGCTGAAGCTCTCAGACTGTATCAAAGCGGGCGTGACTACGGTGGTCGGCGTCCTAGGCACCGACGGCATAACCCGCAGCGTAGAGAACCTTGTAGCAAAAACCAAAGGGCTAAACGAAGAAGGGATCACCGCCTACTGTCTCACCGGCTCCTACGAGTACCCAACCCGGACGATCACAGGCGATGTGAAGAAGGACATAGTCTTCATTCAGGAAATCCTGGGCGTCAAGATCGCCATCTCGGACCACCGTTCATCCTACGTCACCAAACAGGAGTTGACGAGACTGGCCAGCGCCGTCAGGCAGGCTGCCTTGATCAGCGGAAAGCCGGGGATAATCGTCTTCCATCTCGGGAACGGAAAAGAGCAGCTAGACCTCGTGTTCCAAGTGCTGCGGGACACGGACATCCCTATCAAGCATTTTAGGCCGACGCACGCGCAGAAAGTCTTTGACCAAGCAATGGAGTTCGCGAACCTTGGCGGGTATGTTGACTTCACCGCCGGCGATGACCCTCGATCCATCGAGCAGGTGCTGAGCGCTCTACGGTCCGCCTCCGACCCGGGCCTCATAACCATAAGCACCGACTCCAACGGAAGCATGCCTCGCTGGAACGACAAGAACGAGATGATCGGCCTTACAGCCGGGGTGATGACCACCCTGCACGGAACCATCAAATCTCTGATTATGGAGCACGGGGTTGACATTCCGACCGCGGTTTCCCTTGGCACGCGAAACGTAGCAAGGGCGTTGGAGATGAGCGGCCGCAAAGGCTCACTCGGCCCGGGCATGGACGCGGACATCGTCCTACTGGACAGGGACCTCAATATCCGTACGGTGATGGCGAAAGGCCGACTCATGATGCACGAAGGAGAAATCCTGGTAAAGGGCACCTTTGAGTCCTGATCCACGCTGACAACTTGGGGGCCACGGAATCTTCTCCGTGGTCCCTTCCCTATTGGCCCCTGGGTGAGTACTACCGACGATCGCGGACCATCCTCAAAGCTTCCATGCGTCAATCAGGGCCCTTAGATTCTTCCCGGCGAACTCTTCGTATCCGGGCAAGCCGACCTCCTCTAACTTCTTTTCTAGGGCTTGCCACTTCGACGGCTCAGCGGAAGACTCCCCGGCGAGGAGCGTTTCGGTCTCCTCAACGGTAAACTCCTCGTCCAGCTTTTGGACCTGAAGAAGCCCCTTGTTCCTAGGGCATACCGCTTGACACTTCATGCAGCCCACTAGCGCGTTGTGGGACTTTGGGTCCACCCATTCCGGCCATTCTCCCGGAAACTCGTTTAGTGCCGTAAGACACTTTGCCGAGTGAAGCAAGAACCGATCGCTGCCGATAGCGCCTGTCAGACAGACTCTAAGGCACTTGTCGCAGTCTTTGCAGTCCTCCATCAGGACAGGCTCGTGAATAGGCAAAGACAGAGCGGATTGGGCGAAACTGCGCGAACCGTCTTCACCCGAACCCCCGCCCGCAGGTTCAAGGCGCACGTCCGTCACAAAAGCCGCCAACTGCTGATAGCTGCCAAACTCTGACGAGTATGTCACGTTGTTGCGGCCATACTCAACAAGTCCAGCTCTCGCGGCGAGTGACTTGAGGGGAACCCACACGGGCTCAATGCGACACTCTGCCCCAAGAATCTCGCGCAGACCGGCTGCCAGACGCCTGCTGATCTCCGGTAATCCACATATGTAGGCGGTACAAGAACGTCCGTGGGCCCCGACTCAGTGTTGAACCTTATAATGTGCGCAGGTCTTCTACAGGCAACCACAATCACGACAGAAGGCTGCCAATCCCATTCAAACTTGACTTTCTCGAACGGAGCCAGCATTTTCTCGAACAGAACCGGATCAAGGGACGAACGGACCGAAAGGACAGCATCCCTGGCAGCAACCATGGCGTCGAGAGGGACAAACCCTACGAGACAACCGTTTTGTGATGCCCAGTCCATGACTCTTCTCATGACGAACCCTCCTGTGACGCACCCTAGAGTCTGTCGGTAAACTCGACGAATCTGTTTATGTGGCAGTTTGAGATGCTTCTACGACCTTAGCCGTTCATCCAACCATTGGCCGTGCGTGGGACCGGCCACCGCGTTTAGGACCTGAATCACGGCCTCAGTAGTGACCGCCTCTTGGGAGTAGACCTCCTGTAGAAACCGGGTCATCAATTCTCGGCCTATGTTCATCTCCAGATCTGCCAAGATCACGCACCCTTTGACATAGAGCACATCTGAAGCTTTTTCATGGTTTCGCGGCAGGCCCCTCACAGGCGGGAGATCCTGGCTCCTATGCCGCATGTCGCTCAACCGGCAAGCATAGGCGTCCTCCCCATACTTCTGCCGCAGAGAGGCGAGAGAACAGAACTCGGCGAAGGACTCGTTAAGCCAGTCTTCCCAGTTCGTGAACGACGCTCTGAACCACCATAGGTGCCCAAATTCGTGAGCGACCCAACGGAAGTATCGCTGGCGCTCCGACGCCGGATCTCCCTCGGGCCGCGACATGACTACGAGGCCGGGCCTGACGTATGCCCCGCCGGTCGTTCGCGGAGCGATGACGATCTCGGGCGGCTTTACCATGCTCCGCCCGAGCCAAGACCCAAGAAAGTCCAGGACCCACGCTCCGTCTTCGGCTATCTGTTTTGCGAACCCAGCATCGTTCTCACTGGTGAACCGCACTCTTACAGAATCATGGGCGACAGCACGCTGTTCCGTCAGAAACCTCGGGGCGCAAACGACAACGATGTCGCGTGTGGGCTCCGTCGAAGCCAAGGTAACTTGCCCGTCGGGGCTCTTGCACATTCCAACTCCAATTGTCTCATACCCCGGATCGACAGTGACGCTCACCCGGTAAGTAAAATGCCAGTCGAGACGGAATGGGAACCACGGAGCATACATGCCGAGTTCTACCCACTCGGGAGTCAGCCTGTTGACCTGCCACTGGCTGACAATGCCCGGACAACCTCGATACTCGAATACCAGTCGCCGCGTTTTACCGAGCTGCGCGGCTTTCCCGTAAGAGACGGTGAGTTCTGCCCAACCCATGTCGTTGCCAAGAGGGTGTGGCGTCGACATATCACCCCAAGTGAAACCTATGACATCGTCCCCAGTAACGGTTTCCGGACGGAGGGAGCGGTGGAGGAAGAAGACGTCACTGGAAGGTTCTGCGTCGAGGTCCTCCAATGAGCAGGTCAACTCCACCCTTGCCCTGAGTTCTCCCAACCGCGGCGATAGGTGGAGGCCGATCTCGTAATGAGGATGCTTCACGTGTATGACCCCTTTATGGATTTCTGACTTTTGGGAAGATGACTCACATCATGGATACGCCAACGAGTATCACCGGTCTGCCCGGAGCGGGTGTGTGACAGGGCGGGGCTAAAGAGAAAGCCAGTCACGCTTAGCTGTCGACTGGCTTTCGAATTTGACCGGTCGCGTTATGATGCTGGCCACACCGGCTGATCCGGATCACCTATTCCTTAATGCCTTCGTTACGTCTTTCTCTTTTGGATAAAGGCTATGAATGCATCCGCCTGCCTTTCCAGGTAGCGATGGCTCTTGGTGAGTACCAATTTGCCCTCACTGTCGAGCTGCTCCGCAACGTATGGGATTGTAAGGCGAGGCACATTCATGACATCCATGTTCAGAAAGCTGATGAGAGTGACCAGGTGGTCCTGGGCTATGCCCGTCCCATACATGCCCGGGGTAATACCGCTAATGGCGGCAGGTTTCCCGGCAAGAACCTGCGGCTCTTTATCGCTTACAGGAAGCGACAGCCAGTCGATAAGGTTCTTCAGCACGCCCGGGAAGAAGTGATTGTACTCAGGGGTGAAAAACCATATCCCGTCCGCGGCCTTCACCGCTTCACGAACTCGCGTTACGGGCTCAGGCGCCGGGCGTTCGATATCCTGGTTCAACAAGGGCACATCCGCGTACTCAAGCAGTTCGAAATCCGCTCGATCTCCCACTATTTCCTTCGCCGCCAACGCCAGCTGGCGATTGTAGGAGCCTTTCCGAAGAGAACCGACGATTGCCAGTATCTTGATGGGTTTCAACGCACTCTTCCTCCTTTTTGAAGCTGTCAGGGGCTATAGGTCGATCTCGAGCAGCACAGGAGCATGATCTTGTCTCGGACCTGAATCAACCATCTCAGATTTAATTACCCTATCGGCAATGCGGTTACTCACTAGCCAATAGTCAATTCTCCAGCCGGAGTTGTTTACCTTGCTCGTCTTGGATATTTGGGGCCACCAAGAATAGACCCCGGTCACGTCACCGTGGACATGACGAAAGGTGTCCGTGAACCCTCGTGATAGAAGATTGGTGAAGCCCTCACGTTCCTCATCAGTAAAGCCTGCGGAACGGCGGTTTCGCTTGGGATGAGCTAGGTCTATCTCTCTGTGAGCTACGTTGAAATCACCTGAAGCGATAACCGGCTTCTCTTCATCTAGGGCGGCCAGATAATCGGCATACTTCATGTCCCATAGCTGACGGTCCGGTAGACGTCCCAGGTCGTCCCCCGCATTGGGTGTGTAGACTTGTGTCAGGTAGAAATCAGGGAACTCCAGCGTGATAATGCGGCCTTCTGCATCCATGGTGCTTGGCGCTCCGATTTCGGGACAAGTGACGGATGGCTTTAGGTTGTCCTTGTATAAGAACATCGTCCCCGCGTATCCCTCGCGCGCCGGTTTTCTTGAGCAGTTCCACACGACTTCGTAACCCGGAAACATATCCTTCAGCGCCTCCAGGTGCTTCTCGGTGGGACCGTCACATGGCAGCTTTGTCTCCTGCAGGGCAACGGCCTCTGGGTCATGTTCCTTGATGGTCTGCAGTACATTGCGAGTTAACAAAGCACGTTGCGAATTGCCTGTCAGTGCCGCGTTTAGGGAATCGATATTCCACGAGATAAAGATCACGCTGTTCATCCTCCGGTTTGTCTTGTAAGAGCGAAGCAATCAGGGGCCTGTCCCTACTCTTCATACTACCGTATTAGTGAGAGATCGGCATAGGTGGGGTCATCCTTTGCAGGCTTGGACACAATACGGTAGTCTGTTCCTAGACCCCAAGAAAGAGGTTTTCGCCATGCCTGAACTCCCCGACATCACCGTTTACGTGGAGCGTATACAAGCAATGGCTCAGGGGCAGGTCCTCCAAGGAATTCGCTTGGCGAATCCCTTCCTTTTGCGAACAGCGGAGCCGGCCCCCGGCGAGTTCATAGGACGGAAACTTGAACAGGTCTTCCGCATCGGAAAACGTATTGTGCTGGGGTTTTCTGACGAACACTACGCTGTCATCCACCTCATGATCGCCGGACGCCTCCACTGGCGCGTCCCCAAGCCCCCGCCTGTAAGGGGCAAGACGACCTTGATGTCCATGGACTTCTCCAACGGCAGTCTCGTTCTCACCGAGGCCTCGTCCAAACGCCGTGCCTCGCTTCATCTCGTAAAGGGACGAAAAGGACTTGAGGTTTTCGATCGTGGAGGAGTTGACGTCTTCAGTTGCAGCTCCGAGGAATTCCGCGAGGCCATTACGCGTCAAAATCGTACCTTGAAGCGGGCTCTGACCGACCCCACGGTTGTGGACGGCATCGGAAACGCTTACTCAGACGAAATCCTGCACAGGGCGAGGCTCTCCCCTTTCGCGTTGACAGGTAGCCTCGGTGTCGAGCAGATTGAGATACTCCACGCGGCGTGCAAGGAAGTGTTGTCTGAGTGGATAGACCGGCTGCGGGCACAATCAGGCTCTGCCTTCCCTGAGAAAGTGACGGCCTTTCATCCCGAGATGGCTGTCCACGGCAAGTACGGGCAACCCTGTCCCGCGTGCGGTTCGCCGGTCCAACGGATCGTCTACGCCGAAAACGAGGCAAACTACTGCCCCACGTGCCAAACCGGGGGGAAGGTGCTCGCCGACCGGGCGCTGTCGCGGCTCCTGAAAAACGACTGGCCAAAGACCCTGGACGAGCTGGAACGATTGCGGTCCGGCTCATTGGGCGAGGACGGGGCACTGGGAAAGGGCCCAAAGGAGTAGTCGGTTCTCATCGGGCAGTCGCTGAAGGACGACACAGTACGTCGCAAGGCGCGGAGTCCGGGAACGCAAACCCGCAAAATGCCTACTGAAAAAGGTACGCCCTCCCAAGGCGAGGAGAGCGCGTCAGGGTTTTCCTACTGGCGTATCGCATACCTACTAGAATGCATCAGGTTTTCGCGTCAAGCCTCACTGACACCAATCACTTGATAGCCGGCGTCGCTTACTGCCTTCTCAAGCATATCCACCGAAATCTTGGCCGGATCGAAAGTCACCCTTGCCGAGCCCGTTTTGGCACTTACGGTGCTTTCTAGGACGCCGATCTTCCTCAAGGAATCGGCGACGCGCTTCTCGCAGTGACTGCAGCCCATTCCCTTTATTTTGAGATCCACGGTCTTCATAATGTCTCTGCTCCTCTCACCTATTGAGTGCGCACACTTTCTTGCCTACGCGAGCGGGACTCCCTCAACTATTCTATCGACAATCGCAACTCAAACTAAGAAGCCTGCCTCCACATGGATTTCTGAAACATAATGTTCCTGTATCTGTATAGAATCGCAGATACCACAATACAGAGAGTAAGAAGCAGAATAACCGCTCCATCTCTTGAGAACACAAAAGGGACAACACCAAGCGATAGATTTCCCACTGTATGAAGCAGTATAGAACCAAAGACGCTTC
>DULO01000089.1 GCA_012840345.1 Candidatus Fermentithermobacillaceae bacterium | reverse complement strand
CCACCCAGTTTATTCTAGCCGGGGGATTGAGAGGGGCCGGGGACACAAAATTCCCGCTGTACACTACGGCAGCGGGAATGTGGATCGGCAGGGTCATCCTGGGATGGTACTTGGTCAACATCGCCAAGATGGGCTTGCCCGGAGCTTGGCTCGGCATGTGCATTGACCAGGTAATCCGCGGAGTGCTGGTCTACTGGCGCTTCAAGACGGGTAAGTGGAAGCACATGAAGGTCTAGCGCCCGAAATACCCAAAGGTCCCGCACTCTTTCATCTTGGCCACGCAAGCTTCGGCGATGGCCTTTGCCGAAGAGACGTACATGGAAGGTCCGCATGCCGACTTCCTTCCGTAGGCGATGCCTTCCCCGTTTTTCGCCACGTGGGTCGCGAGGCTGCGGGCCCCTGTCACCAAGAAGTGGGTGTTTACGTTGTTCTTGCCCACAAGCCCTCTGGCGACCTCGCTCGCCCCGGTGCCCCCGTGCTGAGCGAAAGGTACATAGGCGCCTACGGCCTTAACGATCTCCCGCTGGACGACCTCAAGCCGGAGAACGTCGGGATCGTGCTTTTCTCCGGAAGGGGCGGCATGTTCCATGCCTATTGGGTAGGATATCCCCCGGGCGCCGGTGTACTTGACGAATCCCGCCACTTCCCGGGCGAACGCGTTCAACTCATCGCCCTTGAGCTTGGTATATCCCGTATGGTCGCCGGCTTGGCCCGTCGCGCCGTACTCGGCTTCCAGCACGATATCCGGGTCTTCCTTCTTGGCCAACTGGCAAATCTCCCTGGTAATAGCGAAGTTTAGGACGGGCGGAAGGTTCTCGGTGTCTATCATCGCCCAAGCAGGCCTAAGCTCCCTGATACACGTCAAGAAGCATTCAACTGCCTCCCGGTACTGGGGGGAGCACAGGTATGTCTCCCACGCGGCCATATCCTCGGCGGAAGGCTCAGGCACCCCCCACGCCATGGCCGAGCGGGCGGCATCTTGCAGCGCGCGGCGGATTTCCTCACTAGATGGGCAAGGCACCTCAGGACCTCCGGGAGTATCTTCGGCAAACAGGACTTCCCTAAGGTCCGGGACGGCGAAATGGTCCAGTCCCAACGCCACGAAAGGCGGCCGGTACATGTCCAAGTAGACCTCCGCCACGTTTACCGCCAACTTGGCGCCCAGGCGATAGACATCGATCCGTGACAGCCCGGACGCGGCCGCCTCCTTGAGCGAGCGAACCCCCTGGCCCGCGATGGTGAGCGCTCCCCCGCTAAACTGGATGATGAGAGGAGAGCCGCCATTGGACGCAGCCGCGAGCATGTAAGCGCCGATCTGAACCTCAAAAGGAAAGTTAGCGTTAGCGGCGAGAATGGTCTGCCTCCTAGGCTTCGGTTTCAGGGATAGGTCAGGATTGAAGGGACTTATCTCGGAAAAAAGATCCGTCAGTTCTTTTCCGGTGACAAACCGAGCTTTCGAGTTGTTCTTGGGATCCATTAGCCGGTCTCTCCTTACGTCAAAGTCGCGTATCCGGTTGCTTGAGACTACCCTGCGATCACGCTCAACGCTCCGGGTACCACCGTGACCGTAAACGGATAGGTTACGTCCACAGTATCCCCATCCAAGTGGCACGGGAAACCCTGAGGGGCCGATATTCGAACTTCACGGCACTCTTGACACGAAACCCCCGGGCGGCCCATGTGTTTTCCCGATCTCACCAGCACGATTAGGGGCACTATCTGGGACCTGGATACGTCCGAAAGCGAGCATACGTTCATCTTGCCGTCGGAAGAACTGGCTCCAGGAGCAACAAGCATACCGCCTCCGAACCGTTCCGAGTTTACAATGGCGAAAAGCCAGACGTTCTCGCGCACCTGCGCGTCGCCGTCGAAATCCACTTCAAAATGCCCGGGGTTGAAGGCGAAGAGCCCCCGAAAAGCTTCAATCATGTAGCTCAGGCGGCCTACTTTTCGAGAACCCAGTTCCAGTACCCGCTTCACCACGTACGCGTCAAAGCCGGTGCCTATGGAATTGATCACATATTTGGAGTACCCGGACGCGTCACGGAAAAGAAGGACGTCGGTGCTTCTAATAACCTTTTGCGAGGCCAATGCTTGGGCGGCTTCTTCCCAATCTTTGAAAAGCCTGTTGCCGCCCACAAAGTCGTTCCCGGTCCCCGCCGGTATGACGGCCATCTTGACATCCCTAACGCCCGATCCGAGTATCCCGTTGGCTACCTCGCCGACGGTGCCGTCGCCGCCGACGGCGGCTATCACGTTGTATCCCTGTTCGGCGGAATCCCTGGCGATTTCAAGGGCATGACCGGGTCTTTTTGACTCCGCCACGTCGTAAGCTACTCCTCTCGAGTCCAAAATGCCGCGCACGCTTTGAAGGATTTTTACGGCCCTTCCGTGTCCCGCGGTTGGGTTCAGGATTAAGCGAATTTTGTCTCCCACGATTCTCCGCCCCTCGCCTTTTTCGACATGACGGGAAATACGACAGGTATTCTTCGTCTCCCAAGGTTTTGGTTCCTCTTTCCTCGCGTGCCTAAGCCTCTCGAACTTCTAACTTAATGACTTCCTTCTACCGTTGTGGCATGATCATCCTTAAGTCCCTAATCGGGACAGAGGGCTTAAGCCCCTCGTATGACCGGAGGTTGTTACTGTGGGCTACGTAGAGATAGCTCTCGCGGGGGTCATTTGGGCGTTGACCGGACCCCTGATTAGATTTCTAAAGGCCGACGGGTTTACCTCGTGGGACGTCGTCTTAGGCCGGGCTTTCTTTTCCGTGACCTTTCTCGGTCTATGGCTAATCTGGAAGGGCATAAGAAACAAGCGGATGAGGGACGCGGATTTGGCTCTCCCGCCGGTGCCTGACAGATACTTGCCCCAAGCGCTTCCCACATTTTTCATCCTGGGTTTCATCGGTGTGGTTGTCTCACAGTCCTCGTATTTCTACGCTTTGACCCAGGTGAGCGTGGCAGTGGCAGTCACACTAAACTACACGGCGCCTTTTTTTGTGCTCATCCTCTCGTATCTCCTTTACAAGGAACCGATCACGAAAAGCAAGGGAATAGCCCTGCTTGGAGCCCTCCTCGGTGTTGCCTTGGTGTCGGGCTTGCTTGGGCAAGGCTCCGAAGGTATCCAAGGCTCGCTAGCGGGAATCCTCGCGGGACTCGTTTCGGGGTTTTCCTACGGTCTGCAGACTGTCGTTTACAAGAGCGTCGGCAGGAAGTACGGACCCATCGAGCTAAACTTCTGGATGATGCTCACCGGGGCTTTGCAGCTTATTCTTTTCTTGTCCTTAACCACCGGCAGCTTCCCCACAGTCTTCGCGAGGATGGCCTCGGCATCGCCCAAATCTTGGCTGCTCATGACCCTGATCGGATTGGGCCCTGGCACCGCGGCTTTCGTCCTTTTCACTGACGGGATAAACAAGGTTGAGGCCGGCCGCGGTTCCATAGTCGCCATGTCTGAACCGGTGGCGGCTTGTCTCCTTGGGTACTTGGCGCTTGGAGAAAAACTGACCTGGTCTCAGCTCTTGGGCGTGTTTTTGGTCATAGGCTCTATCGTGGGAATAAGCGTAACTAAAGCTCCTGGGACCGGAGATAGTAAAACAAGTACTCCTGAGCGTAACCGGCAAGTTGACCAAAACGCTTAAGTCCCTCCGCCCTGGCCTCTTCGGGCGACACAGGACGCCCGCCCATAAAGTAGCGGGAAACCGCGCGGGCGACCCAAACGTCCACCGGGAAAACTTCGAGCTTGTGATAGCCGAACAGCAGGACGCAATCGGCGACCTTTGGTCCGACCCCGCGGATTCTCATGAGCTCTCTCCTTGCTTCGTCCACAGTCATCGTGGGTATCGCGTCGAGGTCAATCTCTCCGCCTGAGACCTTCCTGGCAGCATCCAAAAGGTTTTGAGCGCGGAAGCCGCACTTGCACTCCCTGAGGCAGGTAAGGTCAGCTCCCGCGATCCGTTCCGGGCCGGGAAAAGACTTCTCCCCCAAGCCGCAAGGCTCTCCCAGCCGCTCGCTCAGGTATCCAATGATCCTGCTGATGTTGGTGATGCTGTTGTTTATGGAAAGGACGTAGGAAGCCAAAGCCTCCCACGGGTCTTGCTTGATAATCCGCAGCCCCCGGCCAAACGTGACCGCCTCTCTCATTACCTCTCCTGAGGCGGCCAACCGGCTTTCGATGGAGGGGATGTCGTCCTCGGCGGAAAGATAGCGGAGCACAGTGTCTCGCACGTCTTGAGGGGAGACCGCGCCCGGATCGTACCGGACCCAAACGAGGTCGGACAGGGGCTGGGATTGCCCCATGATCAACCCGGTACCGCCCGTCACGCCCTTATAGGCGATGCCGATGTCCGGACATCCTTGGAAGTCACAGCGCTTCCACCGGAATACCTGGCCGCATTCGAGTGAAACCTGAAGGCTCACGGGCGACGGCAGTTGGACCTGAAGGACGCCCGGTTCATCAAGAGCCTGCTTCCGGACGTCTACCTCGGCTACTCTCTGTGCCCCCATCTTCCTAACCTCCCCCCTCCAGCATACCATCTAGTTTTGCGTCCCGCGAAGGAATCAGGCCAAGCGAGGAGAATTGCCACCTAATAACCTGTCGGGCCAAAAAGGCGTGAACTCCGGCAGCTGGAAAGCGAGGAAATTTGGTTGCCTAAGACTTCAACGCGGTATCTCAAGTATGACGAGATAGTCCATTTTCTAAGAGAGTGCGAGAGGGACTACCCAGACCTGGTGGAACTTGAGTCCATCGGGAAGAGTTATGAGGGCAGGGACATCTGGGCTTGCGTCCTCACCCAAAAAAGAACCGGAAAACACCAGGAGAAGCCCGCCATCTATGTGGACGGAAACCACCACGCCGGAGAGGTCACGGGCTCAGCCGTTTGCCTCTACACCATCGAGTACCTGCTGGAAAACTATACGACAGACCCCGAGGTCAAGGAACTCCTCGATACCAGGGTATTCTATATCGTCCCGAGGGTTAGCCCCGACGGCGCCGAGTTGTACCTGACAACCCCGTACATGCTGCGTTCCAGCGTGAGGCCGTACCCGGACGAAGACCTGGGAGACGGACTTGTTCCTGAGGACATTGACGGAAACGGCTTGATCCTCCAGATGCGCTGGGAAGACCCGTTGGGTCAATGGAAAGTCTCCGAGAAAGACCCGAGGGTGATGGTTAGGAGAAAACCCGGTGACTCCGGCGGCAAGTACTACCGCATGGTCACCGAAGGCATCTTCAGGGGATGGGATGGGGTAGAAATCAAGCAGGCAAAGCCAAAGTACGGTTTGGACTTGAACCGCAACTACCCGGGCAGTTGGCGCGCCGCCAACCAACAGACCGGCCCGGGGCCATTCCCTCTCTCAGAGCCGGAGACTCGTGCGGTCGCGGACTTCTTCCGAAATCACCCCAACATCGCTTTCGCGTTTTCCCATCACACCTATGGTGGAGATCTCCTGCGCCCAAGGACCGCGGGTCCGGATTCGGACATGAACCCGCAAGACCTTGCAATGCTCAAGTCAATAGGCCGCAGGGGAGAACAGATTACTGGGTATAAGTGCGTCTCAATATTTGAGAGCTTTACCATGGACCCCCGTCGTCCATCCACAGGAAGTTTCCTGGACTTCACCTACGACGTTCGCGGAATCATGGCTATGGCGATAGAGCTCTGGGACCTTGACGGACGGTCAGGCATACCCAAGAGAGACCTCAGACAGCGGATAAACCTCTCAGAGGACGAGAAAGAAGAAGATGACATCAAGATCCTGAAGTACGTGGACAAGGAGTTGGCCGGCGAAGGCTGGCACCCTTGGACCGAGTTTGACCACCCGCAGTTGGGAAAGGTGGAACTGGGAGGGCTTGACCCCAAGTTCCTACGCCAGAACCCGCCGCCTAAGCTTCTAACCGAGGAATGCCACAAGGTCACCTTGTTTACCCTTGTGCTGGCGGGTACGACACCCAGGCTCGTGGCCGAGAACGCCAACTGCCGTCCTCTGGGCGGCGGCGACTACGAGTTTACCTGCGCGCTCAAGAACGCGGGATACCTGCCCACTTGCTCGTCCCAGCAGGCTCTCGCTGTTCACGCCGTATCACCCCTCAAGCTGAAGGTCTTCCCTGAAAGCGGGGTTAGCCTTGTTTCCGGCAAAGAGTACGAGGAGTTGTCGCACTTGCCCGGGTGGAGCGGCGGCCCGTTCGGACAGGAGAGGAAAATCCGCTTAGTCTTTAGGACCGAGGGTGACAAGCACGGAAAACTAGCGACAGTACGGATCGAATCTGAACGCGCCGGCACACTCGAACTGACGGTAAGCACCGGGGAGCATTCATGAAGCTAACTTTCGACGACATCATCGGCAAGGTAATTATCTCTTGCCCAACCCGGATCGTATCGTGAGAAGTCAACGGGCAAAATCATCGTGAACCCTGACTACTTGTCATATTGGAGGATCGAGAAGAACCCGGAAGACACGATGGACTGATGGGACTCTGTCCTGCTGAAAGAAAGGTGCCCGGCAAACGGCCGGGCACCTTGTCACTTCTTTGTTAGTTACCCTCAATAAACCGCGGTGGCATCGGCGCCAACTCAGCTCTGGTAGCGGTTCTTGGAAACGGTCTCACAGACCTTTGTAGGCCGAGCCTGTACCCGTGATGGTGATACCCTAGGTCTTTGCGATAACCGGTGCTATCAGCCATGCCGCCAGTAGGTATGCCGCCACCACAATTAGTGCCACAAGACCTCGAAAACCCGTGTTTGTTGACACTTTTAGCCCCCCTCGCTTGTACGTGACCACGTTCTTGTCGAATCCATTCGCTGCCGCTTTGCCCTGTAGTCGCCAGTTAAGGTATACTCCATCTAGGTACCGTCCCTAGCGAGACAACCGGGGAACTTCGGTGCTATTATCGAAACCGCGGAACAGCCCGAGAATCACCCTCAGGGTGATTTTGGGGCGAGTGAGGGTCTCCCACCTTGCGAGGAGTGACGTTGTGAAGCGGATTCTCCTTGTTTTCCTGATCGCCGGAAGCTTGCTGTCTGTTGTATCAGGTTGCGGCGGACCTCATCGCAAGGACCCCGTTACCCTGGATCTTTGGCACAATTACGGCGGCACTATGCAAGAGACCATGGACGAACTGCTTAACACCTTCAACGCCACAATCGGCAAAGAACAGGGCATCATAGTAAACGTCACATCCGTCAACAGTTTGTCGGTGCTACAAGAGAAGCTTCTCATGATCGCCCGCGGGGATCCGGGTGCCCCAGAGAGCCCGGACCTTGTCACTTGTTACCCCAAAGTTGCCATCGCTCTCGCGGAAAAGGGCCTTTTGGCTGACCTGGACGAGTACTTCTCCGACGAAGAGTTGGGTGAAAGACGCGGACTATTTCTGGACTCCCATGGACAAGACGGCTGGAACGGACTTGCCTCTCTCGCGCCAATACTATTGGAGCCCCAAGTACCGCTTGGGAAAAGGCGAGAGCGCCATGCTTTGCGCCGTACCCTTGGTAGCCGGCGATGGAACAATAATGGGCGTTTCGGGTTTCGAGATTGATTCAATGCTTTTCAAGTCCCAGTACTCTCCCCATCGTTTTAGAGGCGTCCCCTTGACCTGCGTATTGGCGCCCACCAAACCCGAAGGGCTCGTCATGAACGCGGCCATGATAGCCGGCACGTACTCGCCGGACGAAGCGGCCCCCGCCGCCGTCATGAAGTGTTCAACTCTTAAGTCCGGGTTAACACGGTATTCGTGGCCCGGTGGATCATACCTGGGGGTCCACGCGAGGATCTCAATATATCCCGAGGATTCAGCTTACCGGCAGGAGGAATGGAGCGTAGCCGTTCTGATTCCCGAAGAGGAACTGTCAGGCCTTCTGATTGCCGAGACCCGTCCTGTCGCCCAACTTCTGGTCCTCTTTACCGGCGCCTGCGTAGCCTTGGCAGTACGGCGGAGCCGTGGTCATACAAAACAAGTCCAAGAAACAACAGATCGCGAGTCCGAAGAACATCTGGAAAAGAGCGGACAGCTTCCACCGAGCGGCACCGCGATGCTCGAGCAATTCGCCGAAAAACTTGGAACGCTCTCGCGGGCGGAGACAGCTGTTTTCGAGCTCTACGCCAAGGGCCATGGCGCCAAAGAAATCGCGGATATCCTCTTCCTGTCCATTAACACCATCAAGACCCACACCAAACGCATCTACGCCAAACTGGGGGTATCTTCACGACGAGAACTGCTGCTATACGCCAGAATGATGGAAGACTCCAAGAAGGAAGGCGAGATTTCTATGGGACAACCGTCTCCTTAGACTTCTTCGATCCCTTAGAGGGGCAACAGTTTCTCTATGGCTTCGGGGACTTGGGCAAGCGGCCCCCTAAGGTCGGGCTCAGGCCCGCCTCCCCGGTCGATCACGAGCCCCTCCACCAAGTAGGTTTTCATTCCGAGGCTCTTTGCGACCATATCCTCCTGAACGTCGTTGCCGACCATGACGCAACGGGAGGGGTCGAGACCGCAAACCCGCACGATCTCCTCATAGTACTGTAGGTGCGGCTTGCAGAAGTGCATGTTGTCTATGTGGGTTATGAACTTCCAGGGGATTTCGTGGGCGTCACACCATCGCAAACGTTCCCTTATGGCGATCTCAGGGAAGATCGGATTGGTCGCCAAGATCAGGTTCCATCCCGACCGCGAGCATTGAGACAGTACCCGAAACGCTACGCCGTCCTCCTTTGAAAGCCCCCTCAGTCTTGGAAACTCTTTGACGTAGAAGTCCATGAACCCCGGCCACATTTCTTCCCACGGGCGTCCCACCAGGGGTTCGAAATGAGCGGCAAAAGCCTCGTGATTGGTCAACGAGGGGTCCAGGTTGGCTATCATGGCATTCGTCGACGCCCAGATCGCGCGTGTGAACTTCTCAGGCGGGGCAACGTGGGAGAAGTAGGCGCCCACCAGCCTCATGTAATGCCTCAAGAATTCTTCTATATCCAGGTTAAGGAGCGTGCCGTCCAGGTCGAACAATACAGTCCGTGACATCCGGATCTCCTCCTGTCACCCTTCAGTTACCCTTCGTTTATCTCACTTCTCGCTCATGGCTCCGCTATACTGAGGGGAGCGCCGTAACCCGAACGCTCCCCATGTACGCCGGCTTCGGGACCGCTTCGCTTCGGTAAGCTCCGCGCGTTCCCTCAAACGCACCGTTAATGGCAGCTGTACTGGCAGACGTCCTTTCGTTCGTGGGCCAGCTGTCCGTCAATGAAGACCTTCTCCGCCACGGTCATGGTGCAGAACGGGTGGCCGCTCCAGATGACCACGTCGGCGTCCTTGCCCGGTTCCAAGCTGCCCAGCCTGTGGTCAAGCCCAAGGATTTCCGCGGGGTTAATCGTTATGGCTTTGAGCGCTTCCTCAGGGCACATGCCTTCCCTTACCGCGAGGCCGGCATGGAGCGCCAGCCACTTTGTGCCGCTGGAAGTATCGCACTGGATCGCCACTTTCACTCCCGCCCTGGCCAAAATGCCCGGGTTTTTCAAGGTAGTGTTGATGATCTCCATTTTGCTCCTGCTCATGAGCAAGGGACCGACGGTGGCTTTGACCTTCTTCTCGGCGAGGATGTCGGCTATCATGAATCCTTCGGTGCAGTGCTCGATGACATAGTCGATGTTGAACTCTTCAAGGACCCTGATGGCTGTCATTATGTCATCAGCCCTGTGAGCGTGAATGCGGGCCTTCATCTCTCGCTTCAACACCTTGGCGAGGGCTTCCAACTTCAGATCGCGGTCCGGCGGCGCGGCCTCCTCGCCGTTGGCGGCTTTTTGTGCGGCCTTCTCACACTTGTCCAAGTAGTTCTTAGCCTTCACGAGGGCTTCCCTCAAGACCGCGGCGTTCGCCATCCTGGTCGTGGGGCATCTCTTCTGCATTTCGCCATAGACCCTCTTCGGGTTCTCACCCAAAGCCATCTTCATGCCTTCGGTTCCGGGTATTACCATCTCCTCCGCGGTGCGCCCGCGGAGTTTCATGGCGAATCCGGTGCCTCCGATAATGTTGGCGCTGCCGGGCCCCGTGTAGACGCAGGTTACTCCGCCCGCTACGACGTCAGGAATGGCAGGGTCCTGGGGATTTAGGGAATCAATGCCCCTGATCTGCGCGGTTACCGGATCTGACATCTCGTTTCCATCGGAGTTGGCCCAAACCGAAGGTTCGCCGAACACGGCCAAGTGGCTATGGGCATCGATGAGCCCGGGGGTCACGACCTTACCCTTAGCGTCTATAATCTCGGTCCCTGGGGGTATCTCGACGTCCTTGCCCACAGCCTTGATCTTCCCGCCCTCAATCAACACGACGCCTTCCTCAATGATGCCGTTGGTGATGGTGTACACTTTCCCGTTGACAATGGCCAGCATCAACTCAGTTCTCCTTCCGTCTTTAAGAGTAACGCCAGTCTCTCTTCGCTTTCTTGCCCGGGAGATCCTGCCCCTGTATAGACCACAGTTGTATAATGGGGAATGGCGTGACCATACAGACTTAGAAGGTGACATTGTTGCCTCTTGATGCCGTACTGCCAGCCTTTCTGATAGCGGTGGCGGGGTACTTTACCAAAAACAAGCTGCACCTGGACACCGGAAGCCTTTCTAGAGTTTGCCTTTACATTTTGACACCTGCCTTGGCTTTCAACTCGTTGTCCACGTCGCAAATGAGCTTTTCGGTAGCATGGCGGATATCTTTGTGCGCGATGATGATGGCGCCCCTGCTCTGGCCCATTTTCACCCTTTTCTCCCGCCTGTTCCGCTCGGAACCCCAAACGGCAAGGTCCTTAGCCCTTCCCGCCGTG
>DULO01000136.1 GCA_012840345.1 Candidatus Fermentithermobacillaceae bacterium | reverse complement strand
CCTCCTCGTATGCTTTGATTCAGAAACCCAATCGAATTGGGTTCTACTTGAAACCGGGCGGCTACCCTGACACGATCGTCTTAGCGATCCGGGCGAGTCTTGACTCCTCCTGAACACGCTTCGGCGTAGTTCTTGCGAAAGAATGACTCCCTGGCCTCCCGGCGCGCGAGTTCTAACTCATAGGCTGTTCGGACAAGCACGCCGGACCGCAGTGTCAGCAGCTGCGGACTGCACCTTCCGCCGGCTTCGTTCAGTTCTAATAGACCGCGAGGTTGAACGGCGTCGGGATTGTCAGGGTCCGCCCAATCTGATCGGGAAAGGAGTGCTCTGCATGCCTAACACTTTGTTTGTGGGTATCGACGTAAGTTCGAACTCGTGCGAAGTCGCCTTTCTAGATGACGAAGGCAGACAGCTGGGCCGCTCCTTCTCGGTCCCGAACGATCTTGAAGGAGCCTGCAAGATAGGAGAGGCGATCTGCCTTTCCGCTGAGGCCCAGGAAGTTTCCGATGTCCGCATCGGGCTTGAGTCCACCTCGGTCTATGGGTGGCATTTGAGGGATTTTCTTTTCGACCTGGAGTCCCTGAAGAAGTACTCCACTCTGGTCTACGACATGAATCCGTCCATAGTAGCCGGTTTCAAGAAGTCCTTCTCCCGCAAACCCAAGACCGATTCCCTGGACGCTTTCGCCATCGCTCAGAGGGTCAGGTTCGGTCAGCTTAGGCCTTACTCCAAGGCCCACATGACCACCGCGCCACTCCAGCAGATTTCGCGACTGCGCTTCCATCTGGTTCAGACGCTTACGGCCGAGCAGAACAGGGCTCTAAACATGCTGTTTCTTAAGTTCTCCTCGTACAAGCAGTCCAACCCGTTCAGCAGAGTCTTCGGCAAGGCTTCCACGTCCGTGCTCGAAGAGTTCACGCCTGACGAAATCGCTTCTTACAGCGTGGAGGACTTGGCCTCATTCATCCTTGAAAACGGCAACAGCCGCCTTAAGGACCCGAATGTGGCCGCCAAGGTCATTCAATCCGCCGCCAAACGCTCCTACAGGCTCAACTCTAAGATGCAGGACGCGGTGGATGTGACATTAAGCCTCACGCTTCAGAACATTGAGTTCCTCAGGTCCCAGATCAAGAAGGCCGATGCTGTAATCGCCAGAGAAGTCGAGGCTTTCCCCCAGACTCTCACTACCGTCCCAGGCCTTGGCCCTGTCCTCGTTGCTGGGATCATCTCCGAGGTCGGAGACATCTTTCGGTTCAAAGACCATGGAGCCTTGGCCCAGTTCGCAGGACTTACCTGGACCAACTACCAGTCTGGCGACTTCGAAGCTGAAGAACACTCCCTGACCAAGGCCGGAAACAGATACCTCAGGTACTATCTGGTCGAAGCGGCCAACTCGTTGAGGGTGCACAACGAGGAGTTCAAACGCTTCTACCAGCGCAAGTACAAAGAGGTACCCAAACACCAACACAAAAGGGCCCTGGTGCTCACCGCCCGCAAACTCGTAAGACTGATCTTCTCCATGCTGAGGAAAGGTCAAATCTACAACCCGGAGG
>DULO01000088.1 GCA_012840345.1 Candidatus Fermentithermobacillaceae bacterium | reverse complement strand
GGGTGATTGGACGCCGCTTGCGCCCGCGACGGCGTATTGGATCGGCTCGTCCACATGCCATCTTGTTTCTCCCTCTTATGCCGCGTGTTTTCCCTCCATAGTGGTTGAACAGTCGGACTGCTGTATTGCTGAGTTGCGGAATTGCCGAATTGGTTGAACTGCCGAACGGCTGAACTGCTGAACTGCTGAACTGCTCGACCGTTGAACTGTTCGATTGCTGAACCGTCGCATGGGCTCATGTTCTTCGCTTTTTTGCCCGGGGCTTCCTTTTTGAGTAAGCGCTTCCGGTAGAATCCATCGGGTTAGGTTGAGTCCATGCCTTCGTGGAGCAGTCTCCAGTTGCGCCATCCAAACCAAATGGGGGAGTGAAAACCGTGTGCGGTATAGTCGGATACGTTGGACAGAAACAGGCAGCGCGGATACTGTGGGATTCTCTATCCAGGCTTGAGTATAGAGGCTACGATTCGGCCGGCATCGCAGTTCTGAACGGCGCCGGTGTGGCGACGATTAAGTGCAAAGGACGACTGAAGGACCTCAGAGAGCGGCTTTCTGAGCTGCCGCCTGCCACCCAAGGGATTGGACACACCCGTTGGGCAACCCACGGCGTCCCGAGCGATACCAATTCTCACCCTCATCACGACTGCTCAGGGGACATCGTTCTCGTCCACAACGGGATTATCGAAAACCACCGGGAACTCAGGGAAGAGCTTGCCCGACGCGGGCACAACATCACTTCCCAGACAGATACCGAGTTGGTCGCCCATCTTCTTGAGGAGAACTACCGGGGGGACCTGCTGCAGGCCATGATGGACACTGTCCCCTGCCTGGAAGGTTCTATGGCGTTGGTCGCCTTGCATGAGAGCGAGCCGGGGAAGATCGTTGCGTACAGGGAGAAGAGCCCCCTCATCCTTGGATTGGGTGAAGGCGAGAACTACATCGCGTCAGACATCCCCGCCATCCTTCCCTACACCAAGAAGGCGGTTGTGATGGGCGACGGGGAGTTCGCACGGGTCAGCAGAGATGCGGTGGAGGTCTTTGGGCCGGACAGGAAGCCGGTAAGCCGGGAGCCAGTGATGGTTGATCTGAAACCGGAGGCCGCCGAGAAGGCCGGATTTGACCACTTCATGATTAAGGAGATCTACGAACAGCCGGAAGCGCTCTCCCGTGCCATATCGGGGAGGGTGCGCGGCAGCTCGGTAGTGTTGGAGCCGGGCGAGTACGGGTTGACCGATGACCAGGCTGCCGGGATCTCCCGGATCTACCTCTTGGCGTGCGGCACCGCCTATCACGCTTGCCTGGCCGGGAAAACAATGTTTGAGAGATTCGCAGGCGTTCCCACAGAGGCCGTCTTGGCGTCCGAGTTCAGGTATCAGGACCCTCTTGTGGACCCGAGCGTCCTCTGCATCGGCGTCAGCCAGTCCGGGGAGACCGCCGACACTCTGGCCGCTACGAGGGAAGCCCGGAGTAGAGGCGCGATGAGGATTATGTCGGTCGTTAATTCGGCTTTGAGCACGCTCGCCATTGAAGCGGACGACGTGTTGTACCAGCGGGCGGGTCCGGAGATCGCGGTCGCGTCCACCAAAGCATACACCACGCAGGTCGTGTCGTTGGCCCTGTTGGCGGTGAGATTGGCGGTCGCCCGCGGCAGGATGACTCCTCATGAAGCAGCGGCGTTCACGCGCGAACTGAAGGAACTGCCGGCTAAGGCTCAGACGGCCCTCAAACTGGCGGGAGAGATTAAGGAACTGGCCAAGAAGGTCGCTTTGAAGGAAGACGTATTCTTCATAGGACGGGGCGCCGATTATCTGGCGGCGATGGAAGGGCAACTGAAACTAAAGGAAATCTCGTATATCCACGCCGAGGCTTACGCGGCCGGAGAGCTGAAGCACGGGACGCTGGCGTTGATTGAGGACGGGGTGCCGGTCATCGCCCTGATGAACGACCCGTCTTTGGCGCCTAAGACCGCGTCAAACGTGATGGAGGTAAAGGCCAGGGGTGGGTGGATCATAGCCGTTGGGACGGAGGAGTGCCTAAACAAGCTGGAACTGGATGGAGATGACGTCCGGCTTGTCGTCCCCGCGACCCATCCGCTGTTGTCGCCGGTTACGTCTGTGATAGCCATGCAGCTGCTGTCCTACTACGCGGCTCTGGAGAAGGGCGCCGACGTGGATAAGCCGAGGAACCTGGCCAAGAGCGTGACGGTGGAGTAG
>DULO01000087.1 GCA_012840345.1 Candidatus Fermentithermobacillaceae bacterium | reverse complement strand
GCCCGCGCGGCTTGGCGCACGGTGGAGAAGCGCATCCAACTGAGTTCCCAGAGCGACGAACTCCGAGCCGTGCACTCGTCCCTGGCAAGTTTGGAAGGTGCCATCGAGGCCAGGGATGCCCAGTCGTCTCTGAGAGCCCTGGCCGAAACAAGGGAGCAGTGGGACCAGATAGGGAGATAGATGACAGCCTTGGGTCGCTCAAGGCTATGGGCGTGATCCCGCTAGAGTCCCGCGGGTAGAAGACTTAAGTTTTCCCCAGTAAGGCTTAGCGCCAGACCCCAGCCGAAAGGCTCCGTCACTCTTAGCTTCACCGATAGAGTGTGGACTCCCGGAGACAGGACCCTTGTCATCTTGCATGTGCCGAACTCAATGTAGCCCCTGCCCTCTTTGCCGGCGGTCGGACGGTACGGTTTGGTCGACGTGTAAAGCGGCAGGCCGTCCACAGACAGGGTCAAGTCGTCGCTGAGACCGAAGTCCATGACAACTTTGCACTCGGCCTCAAGCGAAAAGCGCCTCGTTAGGGTTACTTCCTTCAGAGCCAGCGGGAAGTAGCGGTTAAGGTTCAAAATGCCGTGGGGCTCGCAACGGACTACTCCATAACCTTCCGCAAGCCATTCTGTGATAGTGCCCTCCGGAAGGGAAGGAGTCACAGAGCAGGGCGCGGCAGCGCCGGCAGGAGCAGCAGCGCCGGCGGGTGCGCACGACACCTCTGATGTTCCGGTTTCTAGAGCGTAAACCCGCACATCGCTGAAATACGCGGGAAGGTAAGTCCAAATCCCTATCCCGCCCGAGTTCTGGGGCATGGCGAGGGAGTCCACTTTTAGGGGCTCCTGTCCCGACACCGCTATCGAGGCAGTCTTGGCGTCGAATTCAACGACCAGCGTGTACCATTCTCCGGTCGGAATCACAGCGGTCTTTTGAAACTTTGGCCCGTGATAGATCTGCCATGTGTTTGAGCCGTGAAACACCGGATCGTACTGCAGCGCGTCCCATTCGCCCGAAGAATGCGGCTGGCTGTACATGAGTTCGTAGTTCAACCTGTCCGCTATGTGAAACGCGACACCGGGGAAAGCCGGATCTTCCGCGGCAATGTCCACCTCGATCCTGCCTGAGTCCAATGCGGCCAGTTTCGGCCCTGTGAGGACGACCAGTCCGTTTTCAACTTTGAGGCAGTTCCTCCCACGGTATTGGACCAACTCTGCCTTTTGCGCGTGAACGGCTAGGCGGGCCAGATCCGAGGGGCCGGAACGCCCTGGTGAGCCTTGAATACTGTTAAGACGGGTCAACGATTCTTGATGTATGAGCGTGAACTTTGATGTCTCCATGCGCACGAACCTCGCTGTTCTGTCGGAAATCGGCAAGCTCGACTCTGGCAGTCAAGCGACTATCCCATAGTCTACTACAGTCTTTGCGCTATCGAAAACCGCATGAGTGCGATAAACTGCTCATATAAGGGGGAGGAATCACGTGGCGGAAGGCAACGAGGAAATGCTTGCGGTATGCGGATTGGACTGCAACAAGTGCGACATCCGAAGGGCGCAGTCGGATCCGGAGGATCGCACTACGGGTGGCGGATTGCCCATGTGGCTTGTCTAGGAGTTTGGCAGACGATGCTTGGGGGTGTCTTCCGTGCTAGATCTGAGGGAATACGTTCCAAACGGCAGGGTGAGTACCGGGCTGTTGGCGTACTACGACGGCTTTACCGTCTGGAGCCTAAGCCCCCGCAGGTATTGGACCAAAACACAGGACGGCACCTTGATGGGCCTAATCGGTATCGGGGGAGGACAGGAACCCGGCGAGAGCCTCGTCCAGACAGTCAAGCGAGAAGCCCTCGAAGAAGCCGGCGCCGACATAGAGATACAGGGAGGGACCCCGACCGTTTGGGCTTATGAGGACGGACGGTCTGAGACCCGGGATCTGAGTGGCCTCCTTGACGATGGCGAACCGAGTCCAATCCTGGTGTGGCAGATGGATATTCCGTGGATAAGCGATGATGGACAGCGCCGGAAGATGCCGTATGTCGTAGCGGTATACTTGGCTAGATTTCTTTGTGGGCCCGAGCCGAAGACCGAGAGCCCCGGGCTAGTGTTTGTCAGCGAAGACCAACTCCTGTCCCTCCTTGGCGGACCCCGGTCGTTATCGGAGATGGTATCTCAAGGAACCAGACTGAAGACCGCGCGTCGCGAAGACTTCGCCGCTGACCCGTCGGCGGAGCAGAACAGCAGGACCGCAGACGGCTCAACCGAGGTCGGCTCAACCGAGGTCGGCTCAACCGCTGAAGGCGAGACCGCAGGCGGCACGACAGCGATTCCTAATGACACCGTTGTTCAACTGCATGGTTCGGCCCTGTACCTGGCCCGACATTGGGGGCAGTTGGCTTTGCCGGGAAGAGACCACTAAGGCGGCAACCTGATTCTTGTGGGAAGCACGATTCTTTTTTGAAGCCATCCCGTGTTCCCTATTGCACAAATCATACGGAGGCTTGTATAATACCCAAAATCGCTGGCTGACAAGTTGTGTGACCAAGGAAGGGCGCCTAGGGGACCGTTCCTGCGCTTTATGGTGCGGGAAGTCTGGACCAAGCGGCGCCAACTCTCAGGCTTGAGAGTACACCGTGGGTACAAAACACCCGTGCGGAAAGTTCCTTGACGTGTTTCAGAGGGCTTCTGTACGGGTTTCTTGTTTGTACCGGTGGTCATCTATTCGGTAAAGGAGAGTAGCTTGCATGGGAACCCTTTCAAGACGAGCGGACATCGGTGTCGGTGTGAAGAGCAGGGACATGTTTACCACCAGGCTTGGCGTCATATTCGCCACTCTTGGTTCGGCCGTGGGACTGGGTAACATTTGGAAGTTCCCATTCTTGACCGGCCAGAACGGCGGCGCGGCGTTCGTCGTCGTGTACATTTTGAGCACGTTGGTCGTGGGACTCCCGGTCATGATCGCCGAACAGACTATTGGGCGCGCTGCCCGGGCCGATGCTGTCGGGACCCTCAAAAAGCTGGCCCCGAATAGCGCATGGTGGCTTGTGAACTTGCTGGGCATTCTCAGCGCCTTTTTCATAATGGCTTTCTATACTGAAGTTGCCGGCTGGGTATTTGCGTACATTTTCAAGGCTGCCGGCGGCTCAATCTTGAGTTCTGATCCGGCGGTAACGTCGGCGGCGTTTACCTCGCTGGTTACCAGCCCGGTGCAGTCGCTGATATGGCAGTGGGTAGCTCTCGCCCTCGTAGGCGCCATCATCATGCTCGGTGTGTCAAAAGGCATCGAGAGAGTCACAAAGACTCTAATGCCCGTATTGTTCGGAATTCTGGTCATCGTATGCATCCGCAGCGTCACGCTTCCCGGCGCTTCGGAAGGCCTGACGTTCTTGGTGAAGCCTGATTTCTCGAAACTGACTTGGTCTACGGTCCTTACGGCGATGGGGCTTTCCTTCTTTAAGTTGTCCGTCGGCATGGGCACCATGACTACCTACGGCAGCTACTTCCATGAGGACCAGAACATCCCCGCGACGGCGACCAGGGTCATGCTTTCGGACCTCCTGGTATCCATGCTCTGCGGCGTCGCGATATTCCCCGCGGTATTCGCGTTTGGATTCGAGCCCGCGGCGGGTCCCCAGCTGTTGTTTGTGACCATACCGGCCGTATTCAGCGCCATGCCGCTTGGCCGTTTCCTAATGCCGCTGTTCTTTGTGCTCGCGGGTATCGCGGCTACTGGCGCCATGTTGTCGCTCTACGAAGTTCCCGTGGCTTTCCTGGTCGGTAGCTGCGGTTGGGACAGGAAGAAAGCGACTCTCGTGACACTCATCGCTCTGGCGCTGGTTGGTTCCACTGCCGCGTTGTCGTCAAGCACCTTGGCGGACTTCAAGCTGTTCGGCATGACCATGTTTGACCTGTTCGACTACGTTACGTCCGCTCTGTTCCTGCCTATCGGCGGACTGTTCTTGTGCCTGTTCGTCGGATGGCGTTGGGGTTCAGCTGAGATTAAGAAGGCTCTTTCCAACGGCGGTAAGCTGGACAACCAGTTGGTCGTGACTGCCTTTACCGGCGTGGTTAAGGTTGTCACACCCGCGTTGGTCTTGATTGTTCTCTTGACCGGGTTGGGGATCATCTAGTCTGGTCGATCGGTTGACCTTCGCCAACGCCTCATGTAACATGATGCAATAGGTAAAGGGGAGTAGCTGGAGCGAATAGCTCCGGACATGGATCGTCAAGACGGCCAAGTGCCCGGTCCTGTCCAGCCGCATTATTGGGCTAAACGAGACCTTTGCCGGTGGGGATGCCCCCCGGCGGGGTCTCGTTTCTGTGTTATTAGAGCGGTCTCATTTGGGCGTCGTGTCTCTGTTACGAGACTCCCGGATCCGGCGGACTAACCCCCCCGATTTCGATGTTTGCGCACACCTCGACGAGGACGTCCGGAATCAGGAGGAATGCGGTTTGTTGGAAAAGGGACTCGCTTTAGCCATCTTTTTGTTGACCTACACCTTGCTCATCACGCGAAAGACTAAGCCGGTCATCGCGGTATGGGGCGGAGCGTTTGCGCTCCTCGCGCTTGGAGTGATATCGCCGGCGGAAGCAGCGCAAAGCATCAACCTGAACGTCCTCGGTATCTTCGCCGGCACGATGGTCTTGTCCGCCTTGTTTGTGCGCTCAAAGGTGCCGGCATATCTAGCCGCGGCGGTCGTCAGCCGGTCGCGGTCTTCAGCAGGTGCTATGCTGGCCGTCTGCGTCCTTTCGGGCGCGGTGTCCGCCGTCGTGGACAACGTGGCGACGGTCCTCATGATCGTACCTATCGCTATAGAAGTATCGAAGCGCCTTCAGGTGCATCCGGTTCCCTTCCTCATCGGGATCGCGGTATCCGCCAACCTCGAGGGCGCCGCCACCATGATCGGAGATTCAACCTCAATATTGCTCGCTGAAGCCGCGGAGATGGATTTTGTGGACTTTTTCTGGACCAAAGGGCGCCCGGGCATCTTCTTCGTGGTCCAACTGGCCGCCGTGGCCGCGTTCCTAGTTTTGAGAAAGATATACAGGCAGAACCGCGGGAATGCGGTGCCCATGGAACCGGTTTCTGTGACATCGTGGGTGCCGGCGGTTCTTATGGGTTCGATGGTGGTTTCTATGGCCGTTTCGGGTGTTGTGACGGAGCGACCCTCCTGGACGACCGGAGCCATCGCGATGGTTTTCGCTCTTCTTGCGGTAACGTGGCACTGTGTAACGTTGCGGAAGGCGGTCGGCAGCGCGCCAACTCTGAACTTGAGGGACCTCGATTGGCAGACCGCGCTTTTCTTGTGTGGCCTATTTGTGCTGGTGGGGAGTTTGACTTCAACGGGCATCGTCAACGATATCGCGGACTTGGTCTCCCGGAGCACAAGAGGCAATCCCATTCTCGCGTACGCGGTCATTGTGTGGGGATCCGTGCTGGTATCGGCTCTTGTCGACAATATCCCGTACGCCATGGCGATGCTGCCAGTGGCGCGGTTGGTTGCGACCTCCTGCGGCGTATCTCCGTACCTAATGATGTACGGACTTTCGTTGGGGACAACTCTGGGAGGCAACATCACTCCTTTTGGAGCTTCCGCTAATGTGGTCGCGGTTTCTCTTCTTCGCAGGGAAGGCTATGACGTGACCTTTAAGGAGTTCGCACGGATAGGTCTTCCGTTTACCGTGACGGCGGTCTTGGCAGGCTCGCTGTTGAACTGGGTATTATGGCGGTGAGGCGAAATCTCTCTGAAGGAGGAGATACCATGCTCAGGTCTGCGCTCCTTTCTTACCTGATCGGTTCTTTTCCTAACGGGTACTTGTTCGGCAGGTGGTTCGGCGGAAAGGATGTTCGCAGAATCGGATCAAAGAACGTAGGAGCAACAAACGTCGTAGTGAACGTGGGCTGGATCCCGGGTGTCTTGACGCTGGTAGGGGATATGGCCAAAGGATACCTAGCGGCACTGGTTGGTGGACTGTCTTCTGGTTCCATAATGCCCTCTTTGGCTCCGGCTTTCGCCATAGCCGGGCACAACTGGCCGGTTTGGCTGGGCTTTCACGGTGGAGGCGGGTTGGCGACTTTTGTGGGAGCGTGCCTGCGGCTAAATGGCTGGCCGATGGCCGTCCTCGCTTTGGCAACGTGGGGAGCGGCGTATCTCCTGATCCGCGACCACGACAAGAGCGCTGTTGTGGCTTGCGTCCTGCTGCCGTGCGCCGTGGTCGTCCTGGAGCAGTCAATTGAGACTATCGCTTTCATCGGCGGCTCTAGCCTGGCGGTCTTGTTGCGGAGGATCCAGAGCATCAAGGAGAAGATCGCCCGGGCCAGGGAGTGCGGCCAGTTGGTTAGAACACATGGCAAGGACGTTCGGGATGGAGAGGATGGGACGGAAATATAACTGGTCGGGCTGCCGCGATTTGAACGCGGGGCCTCTTGAACCCCATTCAAGCGAAGACCAGCGTACGGTGTTTGTCTGTGTTCTGCTGAGTGTCCATAAAGTTGATTACGCTGGTGTTTTTCTGAGGTAGTCTGACGGCTCATCTCTTCTGAGATCTGTTCTCCTCTAACCGGTTCTTTGCAGTTCGCACACATCTGGCACACAAGAAGGAACTCCAAATTGCCAACACTAGATATGGAAAAGCTATGCAATAAGTTAGTTCCACTCCCGCCGATTGCCGAGCAGAAACGCATTGTCGCTCGAATCGAAGAGCTGCTTCCGTATGTCGACCGCTATGAAAGAGCATGGAAAACACTGTGGGACCGCAACAGGCGTCTACCCGACGAACTCCGAATACTCATCGTCCTGATTACCTGGTCGTGAGGGTCCGGTTATTATGTCAAAGTGCTCCTTGAAGTCGTCCAGTTTGGATGGCCGCGGATGGGTCTTCCTGTCTGGACCGGTCGCCTAGCGATCTCCCTGATGCTGAGCCCTTGCATAAGTTTGATGTCCAAGGTTTCCCCGCCTCCGAGCAAGAATTGCACCTCCGAAGCTTGGCTGGTTCCGGAGTGCTTCTTCTAGGGGGTCGGGAATCTTTCATCCGGCCCTATTGGGGGATTTTACAACCGCCTGTAACAGTGGAGGCTATCACGCTGCTAAAACGGGGTCGGTGAGGTGAGATTGACCAGAACATGGAACAGCATAGGCACGTACAGATTCCCTGCGCCCAGCGGTGAGTACAACCAGCCCAGAGCCATCCCCATTGCCATCGCTGGCAGAGGATTTGTGTGAAGCAGTCCAAAAGCCACCGCCGAGATGGCTATGGCTTGCCATGTACCAATGAGCGGCGATAAGCGCCTGAGAAGAAAGCCCCGCCAGAACACCTCTTCTCTAAAAGGGGCCAGTACGCACATATCCAATCTGATTGATTCTGATGGGCGAAACACCATCTGAACACTTGAAGAGACATCCTTCAGCCGGGAGCCGCGACCAAGTATGAAGGCCACTACCAAGCCGGCGGCGGCAGCTTTCGAGGCGGAGGAGGCTTCTCCCCACCTCCATATGCTGTCAAGGGTATCTTTCTTGTATGCCCAACCGATATACACCGACCATATGATGGTAAGAACGAGATTCGAACCATTGACAGCCAGGGGACGCTTCGAGCCTCCTAGTGCAGATAGGATGATCAGTGACACTGCGTTTCCGCCGATGTACACTGCGGCGGCTTCTCCGAACAACCTGATCGCTGAACGTGCCATGGGCCAACTCCTTCCCCGTGACGCCGCAGGGATGTCCGTCCCTGCGGCGTCGTTCGAACCTCGTGTAATCAGTACAGCGGGTTGTATGCGGTCCAGTTCGCGCCGCACTCACACTCGCAGTTTGCCGAAATCCCGTCAGTGCTGATTACTCTTAGCCAGGTACCAAGACACCACGGTTGATAAGGACACTGCACATAGTCAGTGGCGGTCAGCCGCTCGATGATGTGGTTAGAAGGGCACTTTGTCAGTTTCTCCCACTGCATCTTCAGCCACTCGTAGGCGGGGTCGAAGACCCACTTGCCCAGGGCCCAGCCTATCAGAGCCGTCACTAGGAACCCGCACACGGCACAGAACGTCAGTCGCATCGGGACAATGATGTACTCTTCTTCGGCAACTGTTGCCATGAGCGAGACTCCATTCTGCGACTGACTCACATCAATGGTAGCTGGAAGGTCGGAGCCCTTCACTCGAACTGATATCTTACTAACTATGTCTGCGACCTCAGGGTCCAGGGAGTCAACCCAGTTCTGGTAGTCCATTCTTGACGTGAACACCAAAGGCGCCGGGTCATCGGCCTTCCGCAGCGATTCCAGCTTCAGCCTATCTGACTGCCTGCTTCCTACATGCCTGAACAGCATCTCCCCCATCCCCAGCAAAGGCCAACCGACCCACATTTTTCCTATACCATCTCTATTTGTGTGTGTCAATAAGAAGCTCATTTGTCTTGAACATTGAAGGCAGGATTCGAAACAGTCAGTGCGACTTTCTTCTGAGTGGGCTTCAAACACTGTAAGTGGATAGACTCCTGTGGCCAGGGTAAATACGCCCGGATTGAGGTTTGGCAACGATCCGGCAACGGTTCTCGTCGATAAGACAACAAAGACACTAGAGCCAACAATATGCCCAGACTCGACTGATTGTCGAAGGAAGAGGTGAAGCTGATCGTCAGGGAGAACCCACGTATGTAGGTTCGAATGATCCTTCAGTGGAGAGAGGTTTCTTGACCGAGTTCCTTACTTTTCGCGCTAGAGACGCCTGGGCGATCATTCGTGGGTACGTGTACCAGGTCGAGATGACAATTATGCGTTGGCTTGATCTCGCTGACGAGGAGCTGCTAGAACTTGAGCGCGGTGAAGATATCGACATAGTTCAGACTGCGCTCAATGGTGTTGAGGAAGTGCGTCTGCTTGAGCAAGTCAAACGACTAGAAACCAACATAACACTTCGAGATCCAGTTGTTCTCAAAGCCTTGGCGTGCTTCTACGAGCACAGTACAAGCAACCCCGGGAAGAGACTCAAGTTTCGCTTTCTAACCACAGCAAAGCGTGCTTCCGAACGTCAGTCGCCGTTCTACTGTTCCATGCCTGCACTGGAGGCTTGGGAGCTGATTAGGTGTGACAAGCTCGTGGGGGGCCAATTGCGCGAGAAACTTGCGGGAATCCGCTCCATTATCGCATCAGCACCTAGACCGAATGAACTACCTGAAGGCACTTGGCAGTCATTCGTCAGCTTTGTGTCTGAACACAACGATACATCCCTTGTTGCCTTCATTCGTGTTAGCGCCGGTGGTAAATTGACCCCATGGAGGTGCGGACAAAAACCTGGACTCAAATGAGACAGGGGGATGTCTGTGTACTCACTCGAAGATCGTACGAAGGCAGTTGAACTCTACTTCAAGTATGGCGGTGCCTCGGCCGCCGTTAGGCGGG
>DULO01000012.1 GCA_012840345.1 Candidatus Fermentithermobacillaceae bacterium | reverse complement strand
CAGGCCGTTTCCATGGCGCGAATCTCCGATTGGTCTTTGATCATACGGAGCTTCTTCATGATGGTACCCGCGTCCACGAAAGCAAAGTCTCCCATGGCCTTCTTCATCAGCGAGTACTCAAGCATCCTCGCGGACGTGTACTCCAACCCCCACGTCCCGCCTTTTCCTTGAAACACACGGGCAAACGCGGGGCCCGGGCCTTCTTCGTCGGAGAAGGACTCCATGCGAAACTCCATCTCCACTCCCTGGTCCAGCAAGGTCGCGGCCAGGTTCTCGCCCTTGGTTATCTCGAAACCCGGCATGAGGAAAGTCGCCGCTCCGAAAGCCTCAATGGCGCACAACGAAGGCCGCTCCGAAAGCCCCATCCTCAAGCCGGTCATGTAGTAAAGATTAGGACCGGGCACGAGGACCAGGCCGTCGAGCCCGTCCGCTTTCATCTCTTCCAGGAGTTTGTTCCAACGCTCCTTGTTCATCCCCTAACTACCTCGCTCTAAGAAATCTCCGCTGCTCTAAAGGCTCTGTCGTCCTGCGGGTCTCATTGGCCCGTTCCTGTGAGACGTATGCTGCCCTAAGGCTCACCCTAGGGCTCACTGTCTCTCCGCGACGAAATATACCCGCGAAGAACTCTCTGTAGCAGGATGGAACGTGCAAGATTCGTAGACCGCCAAGACTTTGAACCCGGCTTCACAGAGCCACTTCCTATGGTCGTCCAGGGGAAAAGCCCGCTCCCTGTGGACCTCATCGAATCTGGCCCAGGTGTCATCCTCCTTTATGAAACCCGTGAGGCGGACGGTCCACCACTTCTTATGCGTGTCATAGCTGTCGGCCCAAATAACGAAGTAGTCGTCTCCCTCCATGAGACTTATTTCGTCAGGAATGGAAGCCAAGCGGGCCTGGGTATTCACGTCGAAGATGAAGAGACCTCCCCGTTCTATGGACGAGGCTACGGACTTGTACGCTGCCTTGACGTCCTCCGGCTCCAGGAGGTAGTTGAGGCTGTCAAACACGCAAACGGCGGCGTCCAAAGGAGGATCCAGCTGAAAGTGCCGCATATCCTTTTGGATGAAGTCCGCGTAAAGCCCCCGCGCTTTCATCTTGGCTCTGGCCACCGTCAGCATATTGGGGGAAGCGTCCAGGCCGGTGACCTGGTAACCGTAGGATGCCAGCAAAGCGGTAAGGTTGCCCGTACCGCACGCGAGGTCAAGGACTGTCTTGGGCTTGAAGTTGTACTCTCCCCAAAGGGTTATTATGTAATCCGCCCACCTTGAGTAAGGGACGTCCGCCATTATCCGGTCGTATACCTCGGCGAAACGCACGTATGGTTTGGTTGACGATCTAGCCACTGGGCTCACCTTCCAGTTGCTAGTATTCGCCCTTACATGGAGGCAGTCCTTGTGCGGTAAGCGGTCGAGAGCCCCATAAAGCCCTAGGAATGAAGGAGTTAAGGCCGACGCGTCATGTTCCTACGCTCTCCTGCTCTCAATACGAGTCACGGCGTAACTTACGGCGGCGCCGCCTATAAACAGGAAAACGTCCAGGACCAACCCCAGGCCGCTTCGAAAACCGGGGAACACGGAAACCATAGATCCCAAGAGAAACCCAACCACCGCACAGTAGCAGGGGCCTCTGAACCTCCGGAACAAGAACTCGACAAGCTTTACGATAAGGAGGCCCGTCCCGGCGAAACCACACCCCAAGAAGAAAAGCACCCGGATATCGAAGCGGGTTAGGGCGTAAAGCAGTTCCTCGTAGACGCCAAGGTGGATGAGCAGGAAGGATGAGCTTATTCCGGGCACCGTCGTGCCGACCGCAAGGACGACACCGTACAGGATCACGTTGACGGAACTCAGGATGTCTTCGCCTGATTGACCTGGAGCCCACGCCGGTATCTGACTTGCCCAGATCACGGACGCGAACGCGAGGAAGACAACGAGCAGGTATTTGAGTTTGAAGCCGCCCCTGTTGGCTTCTCCTACCAGGGCGGGGATGCCCCCGGCAACGAGGCCCAAGAATACGTACAGCACGCCAAACCTCGCTCGCGCCATGAGTTCTTGCATAACACGGCTGAAAAGGAGCACCCCGATTCCCGCTCCGATTCCTAGAGGAGCGAGGAAGAGCGCGCTCTTTCGAAACTCCTTCCGCACGCTCACGATGGCGTGAATTGCAGGTTCGTATATCCCGGCCGCGGCGGCGATCACGCCCCCGCTCAGTCCGGGGGTGATGGACGCGATTCCAATTACCAACCCGAGATACACCCGGTTGGCAAACTCCTTGCTAAAGATCAGTTGTATCAACTTGTTAGCACTCATCTAACTGCCTTCTTCCCTCAGGAAGGCTTAGGAAGACCCGCGGCGCCGCGAGGCACACGCTAGTTTCATCCTATCACACGTACAGGGATAGTTGGTTGAGTATGATTGTTAGAAGTTGGGTTCTGAGGAAGGAAAAACAAAACCGCCGGTCTCCCGGCGGCTTTTCGGATTATCAGTGTATCAACGACAATCAGGACCCGCTGTCTAGCCTAGATACCCGCCCCGTTCTCCGGCACCGGCGCCACGCGCGGAGCTTTCGCGTCCGGCAGGACCTCCTTGCGGTCTAGATCCTGAACCTCAGGCACCGCTCCGGGCTTATCTGACGTAGGCTGGGCCTGACCTTGATCCTTAGGCAACGGCTTGCCGGCGAACACGGCTTCCAGCTCTTCGCCCTTCAGGGTCTCGTGCTCCAAGAGCGCCTCGGCCAAAGCGGTGAGCGTCTCCTTCTTCTCGCTCAGGATCTCCTTGGCCTTGGCATAGCACTCACGGATTATCCTTCGCTCTTCCTCGTCAATCTCGGCGGCTACTTCCTCAGAGAAGTCCCGCTCCCGTCCGAGGTCTCTACCCAAGAATACCTGGCCTTCCTTGCGGCCAAAGGTCAGAGGGCCGAGCTTCTCGGACATGCCGAACTCCATGATCATCCGGCGTACCAGATGAGTGGCTGCCTCAAGGTCGTTGGCCGCGCCGCTGGATACATCCTCGAAGATCATCTCTTCGGCGGCCCGTCCGGCCAGAGTCGCCGTAACCCTGTCAAGGATCTGGGCCTTGGTAACCAGGTATCTATCTTCCGTAGGCAGCTGCAGGACGTATCCCAGGGCCGATCCACGCGACACGATGGTCACTTCATGGACCGGGTCGGTGTTGGGAAGCGACTTGGCAACCAGGGCGTGAGCCGCCTCATGGAAAGCGATAATGCGTTTTTCCTTGGGGCTTAGGAGCCTGGACTTCTTCCTCGGCCCCGCCACTACCCTGTGGGTAGCCTCTTCGAGCTCCTCCATGCCGATCCTGCGCTTCCTGTGCCTGGCCGTAAGGATTGCGGCCTCGTTAACCAGGTTCTCCAGATCCGCGGGGGTGAACCCTGCGGTACCCTTGGCGATTACCTCAAGGTCTACCTCCTTGGACAGAGGCTTGCCGCGGGTATGCACCTTGAGAATCTCGATTCTGGCTTTCAAATCCGGCTTATCCAAGACGACCTGGCGGTCGAAACGCCCCGGTCTCAAGAGGGCCGGGTCGAGGATGTCCGGCCTGTTGGTCGCGGCCATCACGATGATACCCTGGTTGGTGCTGAAACCATCCATCTCGACCAAGAGCTGGTTCAGGGTCTGTTCTCTCTCGTCGTGGCCGCCGCCCATGCCCGCGCCTCTCATACGGCCTACCGCGTCGATTTCATCTATGAACACGATGGCGGGCGCTCGCTTCTTGGCCTGCTCAAACAGGTCCCTCACCCTGGCGGCGCCTACGCCCACGAACATCTCCACAAAGTCAGAACCGCTTATAGACAGGAAGGGCACTCCGGCTTCTCCTGCCACCGCCCTGGCGATGTAGGTCTTGCCGGTTCCGGGAGGTCCAAACAGGAGGACTCCCTTAGGGATCCTCGCGCCCATCTCCACATACTTCTTGGCGTGCTTCAGGAAGTCTACGATTTCCTGAAGCTCTTCCTTAGCTTCGTCACAGCCGGCCACGTCCTGGAAAGTGACCTTCTCGTGAGCATCTGACTGAAGGCGGGCTCTTGACCTACCGAACTGCATAACCTGCTTACCGCCGCCCTGGCTCTGCTGCATCATGTAGAAGAACAAGGCCACCATGATTAGGACCGGAATCATGTTCGATAAGAGCGATATCCACCACGACGGCTCGGGCGGCAGTTCAAAACGCACCTGAGCCCCCGACGCTACCAGCTTGCTGTACAAGTCAGGATCTTTGGGGACTATGGTCTTGAACTGCGTTCCGTCTTTCAACGTTCCTTCGACCGTAATCTCGTCGATGATCGTCACCGCCGCGACTCTGCCGCTCTCGACGTATCCGAGGAACGTATTATAGTCAAGGTCAGACCGCTGAGCCGAAGGCGTAAACAGGTCGGCCAGCGAGATCATTACAAAGATTAAAAGCGCGTAGACTGCTAGGCTGCGCCATACTCTGCTGTTCATGTCATCGCCCCCTTCTTACTACGAATAAACCCGACCAAAGGTCGGGCGAGACCATCAAATCGTAGCACAATAGCCGCTACGCCGCAAGTCAGGCCGCATTTCCGCCCTTAGCAGACGATGGCTGTTCCGGTGAAGTTTGCATTTCTCGCTCAGCCGGAACCCCCCTACCCATACAATATCGGCGCCGTCGGTAACAAGCGGTACTAGATCTCTGTAAAATCGAGGAAGCCGCTGTGCCGTAAAGAAGTCTTGCAGTTTCTGTGATTTTCCATTCATCCCCAAAGGAGAAAATCGATCTCCGCGTCTCCGCGTCCGCAAATGAAGAGGTCCGTCAAGTTCATTGTAATCCATGTACACTACGGGTTCTAGGCAGAACTCGTAGCCGGATGTGTAAACGGAATGCTCGGATTGTCTCCTCAACGCCATGTCCTTGGCTTTCTCGGCTTCCTCCCCTTCCACCAGCCGCAAGATGATAGTGACCCCAAGCTCAGGAACATACACGGTCACTCCAGACGTGCCTTGCGCGGCAGGGTCAGGGAGGGGAACATCCACTTCCGCCGGTGCCGGACAAAACCTTAGAAAACCTTTATGCCGGAAGACGCTGACACCTTCCGGTAATGATACTGTCTGTGCTCCCTCGAGCAAGTTCGCCACGTGCTTTAGCCCCAAGCTCGTGTCCGATCCTGAGCACTCCAGCCAGGCTTTCTCCACAATTCTCGACGAAATCGCGGGAGGAGTTGTTCCCAGTAGTGCCTCGTCTACCGAGGTAACCCGTCCCTCTTTGCGGGATATCCGCTGAAAAGCTTTCTCGGCCTCGGCATTCAAATAGTCGGCGTCCCAGCGGAGAGCCTTGGCGGTGTCCGCCAGTGTCTCTACCAGGGAAGGGTTGAATGACGCGGCCAACGATGGGAGCGTTTCGTAACGGATGCGGTTTCTAGTGTATTTCAAATCCAGGTTATAGACATCGGTGATGGTCGGGAGGCCATGCTCGCGACAGTATTCTTCAATAACGTCCCTCGGGACGTCGATTAGAGGGCGAATGATATCCCCATTCACAGGGGGGATACCTGCCAACCCGCTTGTGCCGCTTCCCCGGAGGAGCCTCATGAGCACGGTCTCAGCCTGGTCATTTTGGTTGTGGCCGAGAGCGATCCTGACGCTATCAGAATGGGACCGCTCTCCCGCCAAGTCCTTCTTCAGCCCGCGGAAGAAGTCGTACCTGGCTACGCGGCCCGCTTCCTCCAGACCGATTCCTCGCTCCTTGGCCAACCCGAAAACGTCGGCGTGGCCAATAGTACAGGGTATCCCCAGAGTTCTCGCGGCCTCTTCCACCATAGCCGCGTCCCGGGGCGCTTGTTCTCTCATATGGTGATTGAGGTGAGCGACGTGGGCCGAAAAGCCTAGCTCTGCCCTTAGCACGCTGAGAGCGTGCAAAAGGCACATTGAGTCCGGCCCCCCAGACACCGCGATGATAACTAGGTCGCCGGGGGATATCATTTGGTGCCTTCGGATGGTCTCTCGGACCTTCCCTAGGACCAAATCTGTGGCGTCTGGTTTGTGAGCCGCGTTCCTCACCTCCGCACGGTAAGGATACCAAATATACCCACGCGGCGCACGTCCGTAAACGCCTTATGCCCCTTCGACCAGAACACCTACGACCGTTACGTCGTCAGGAGGCCGCCTCTGCCCCCTTGGTCCTTGCCCAAGCAGGGCTTTCACTGATAGGTCCAGGTTGGTGTCTTTTAGACGCCTGATGCGTGAGACAAGGAGGTGTTCGGCCCGGGCCGGAACCGGGCTTGACCTGAAGATCCCGTCGGAGACGAGGAAGATCACGTCGCCGGGAGACAACGGTTCGCTGCTTGAGTAGCAGGGCACTTCGTTAAGCGCCCCCGCGGGCGGGCGCGAGCCCCGGACGACGATTACGTTGCCGTCTTTCTTCCTTATGAAGGATGGAGGAGAGCCGAATTTGTGGAAATAAGCGCGCTCGCTGTCCTTGTCTATCAAGAGACAGTCGATGGCTATGAAGCCCTCGGGGCGGCACGCCAGGAAGAGAGCCGAGTTCAGGAACGATATGCACGAGTCATAGTCCAGCCCGCAGTCGAGCAAAGATTTCATGAGATCCAGGGTGTCCCTGGCTTGCTTGGCCGCCACATCCCCTTTGCCCATTCCGTCGGCCAGTACCAGGAGGGTCTTTCCCGAACCCATATCGTACTGAGTCCAGAGATCACCCGGTTTTGACGAGCCCTCGGCCGGGATAGTCCCGCCGCGGAAGGAGATTTTGAGCCTAGGTTTCCTTGGTCGCCCAGACCAAGCCTCTTGGTCCCGGGTCCTGTCCGACGAGAGTAGCCGCGAGAGACATTTGTATTGAAAGGCCAGGCATACCTTGGTCTCGTCGTCTAGGGCGCGGACGCGCTTTTCAAGGCGGTTGAGTTCCTTCCAGTGGTTTATCTCCGAAACGACCTCGCCGAACCGCAGGCAGAGATCTGAGAGGGGGTTGTCTCCGTCAGCGGAGGTAAGTCTACCTGTCACTGCCATTCGCCGCATTAGGTCGGAAAAAGCCTCAAAGGTGTCTCCAAATCGGTCCTCCCAGCACGCGGGCTGTTGTTCACATTCGCGACAGACTCGCTCCGCCACTTGCTTCACCACAGCGGGATCGACGAT
>DULO01000086.1 GCA_012840345.1 Candidatus Fermentithermobacillaceae bacterium | reverse complement strand
CGGATGCTTCTACAAACGAGTATTGCCCCAAGGCTTCAGCCAAGCGGTCGCGCACTATTGATGGCAACGTGGCGGACATGACCAGAAACCTCGCGTCCAGATGGGTGCGCAGGTAACGCATGGAAGCCAATATCATCGCCAGACGACACGGCTCATAAGCGTGTATCTCATCGAAGATGAAGGCGGCGCCAACAACATCGGACAACAGACCTTCGTAGCCGCTTAGCCTGAAGAAGGCCTTTAAAAGCTGGTACGGACTCAGTACTCGGACCGGCTGGTGATGCAATCTAGCGAGGTCGCGGGCTAGGTGGGCGGCTCTAGCCGCCTGGTCTCGCGGAAGTTCCTCGTCCAGAAATCGCTGATACAGCGCGAGCAGGCTTCTGCCGTGTTCAAGGCCCACCTGGCCAGGGCAAGATGACCGGCGGAGCCTGTCATACATCGCGTTCATGCTGGCCTGATACGGAAGGGTGTACAGTATGCGCGGCACGGGGCCCCCGTTGGTCTGTTGACTGCTCGCCCACAGGAGGGCTGCCTCGGTCTTGCCGGACCCGGTTGGCGCCACCATGATGGCAGAGCCCTGTAAGCCCATGCAGGCCCTCTGGTGAGGAAACAGTTTATCTTCAGCCATGTTCCATTGAGCTAGGAGGTGCTCAGGAACTGCCGACGGAGGATGCAGTTTCCCCGTGTGGGCCGACGCAAGGTGGTCGCAGGATGCGACGTGGCCGCGGACGATGATGGAACCCAGTGCTTCTTTGACCTCTCGCTGTAGGAAATACTTGTAACCCCACCGGCGCACGCTATCTAGCCGCTTCCTAAGCCTGGTGACGAAGCCCTGTGTGAAGCCGTCTACGGCTTCGTCAAGAGGAACCAGCGAGAGCGTCGCAACCCCGAATTGGGACAGCCCCAATTCTTCAATCCAGGACCCGGCGCAGGCGTCTATCCATCGCCATAGCCCCTCCAGAACTCTCTTTGAAACACAACACAATCCGGAAAGCTGATCAACAGAGCTATCGCCCGAAAACGGCTTGGGATACCTGCGGTTAATCTCTTCCGGGTCTCTGTGATGGAAGATAATCGCCGCCGTGACCCAGTCAACCTCTTCACGAGATAGCCCATCCCTAACCCAATCGAGGAAAGCCAGCGATAGGACTTCATGCCGGTGGTTCCAGGTGACGCCCTCTCGGCTATGGAGAACTGCTTGAAAGCCGTCCGCAGCTTTGCCCAAGTCATGCAGCCAGCAGGCCCAGAAAAGACAGTGCCAAAGCCTTTCTATGCCGGCGACCCGGGGGAGACCGGGCCGCAGCGAAGCCATGTCCTTCAATCGCTCAAGGACACGCCAGGTGTGACAAGCCAGGGTCTCCCCAGTTTTCTCATCTCCGACCGGGCTTTTGGCCCAAATGTCATCTAGCCAGACCGGCCATATAAGGTTCATCGTCATACTCTCCGACAAACGAATGGAATAGGAGCCCAAGCCTGGCCCCTCTGCTTTCCTCGGAATGAGGGTCGACAAGGAACACCCGGTCTCCCTCATTTTCGTACTGGATCAGGTCATCGCTGTAGACTCTCTGCCTCAGGACGTGGTACCTGGCAAAAACCGGCCTACGGTTTCGCTTGTAGTCCAGAAACCTTGGCATCAGTACAGAGTATCCCCGGCCTGATCTTAGAGCGAAGCTAAAGGGAGCCAGTGTGTGTTCGAAATACGCGGACTCCGCCCTTTCCAGCTCTATGATGGAAACCTCTCGGTAAGTGAAGAGGTCTTGAGACCGGCCAAGAACCACCGGGTATCTAGGTGAACGAAAAGCATCGGTCCAATCCGGTCTGTTGATGTACAGGACCAGTCGAGGCCCGAAAAGAATGCTTCTCTTAAACGGGTTTATGTTACCTTCCAGCACCTTAGGGATTCTGGTGCCCGGGAGATAGCCTCCCGAGCCGGTAACCAGGTGCGTGTGCTCCACGTCGTCGAATCTTGCCCTAAAGGTGAAATGGTAGGCAAACTGGACCCCCTCGGGATCCACCCACTCACCTAGGGCGCTGCATATATGCCCGTAAATGGTCGCGGGGGGCGGGACCTCGTAGGTTGGTTGCACGCCCTGCATGAAATGGGGATACCTGAACGAAGTCGTGATCCCCTCGCCAACTATCTTAAGGACCTTCAT
>DULO01000011.1 GCA_012840345.1 Candidatus Fermentithermobacillaceae bacterium | reverse complement strand
CTTATCAAGCAGTTCACCGCGCTCATCAAGAGGCTGGTCAAGGGCGATGAGAAGGTAGTCGAACACGGCGCCAAGTACCTAGACCCCAGGCTGGCGTCAACTCCGTTCAGCGCGGTAATTCAACTCCGAAAAGAAGTCCTCCGGATGGCAAAACTGTGCCAGGAGAACCTCACTTCGGCCATCAACCAGTTTATGGGCCGTACTAGACAGAGGGATCCGCAGTTTAACCAAATTGAAACCGTTCTGGACGAAATCGAAGAGGCCATCCAAGAGTACGTCTCCAAGGTATCCCAATACAGGGTGACTGCCGAAGAATCGCGCATAATGACCGCCATGATAAACATCGCCGCGGATCTCGAAAGGATCGGAGATCACGCGACGGCCATCGCTGAAGCCGCTGAATACAAAGCAGACAACAGCTTGCCGTTTTCAGAAGAAGCCATGGAGGAACTAAGCCATATGACGGGCAAGGTCCTCGAACTCATGGACATGACCCTCGAAGCCCTGGGGCCGGAAGGCAAGGCTAAAGCCGTGGCCATCCTGCCGGCCGATGACACATTTGATTCGATGGAGAGAGACCTCAGGGAAACCCACATCAGAAGACTCAACGAAGGCGTGTGCTTCCCTGCTTCAGGGGTCCTATACCTTGACCTCCTCACTCACCTGGAGAGAATCGGCGATCACGGCGTGAACATCGCCAAGGCAATAATAGATATGCCCGAGTAGGGCAACGGCCGCCGGAGGAGACCGGTTCGGCGAGCCGGCACGTGTACCGGGCACGCATGCCACGCATGCTGAGCACATGCTTAGTTGCTTGTGTGCGTGGCTGGTTTTAAAAAACATTAAGAATCCATCCCCCCTCTCCTTAATTCCACGCGGGTAGCATGAAACCGTCATGTCGTGGTTTAGGGAGGGCGGCTAACATGGGTTCCAGTACCAAGTCCATCACATCAGCGCGCGGGCAAACCGTCGATACTACGCACAACGAGCGCGGGAGTACGACACGGGATACCGTATCCACACGCAGGCGGGCCGACGGTAAGCGCAGGGCCGGTCATACTCCTACGATTCACAAACTCATACCTCTTGCCTTGGTAGGGCTGGTTCTAACGGTGGGCGTGGCAGCCAGAGGGATGGTCGCGCGCTCGCTCACTCTGTCAATCAGCGCGGAAGCAGCCATCGCGGTTGACCTTGAGACAGGTCAGGCCCTGGTGTCGAAGCACGAGGATACGCTGGTGTATCCGGCGAGCCTTACCAAACTCATGACCGCGATGTTGCTGGCCGAGAACCGCTATCCGGGAGACCTGCTGAAATGCAGCGTGGGCGCTTCTCTTCAGGAACCGACAACCCTGGGACTCAAGCCGGGGTCAGTCCTCACAGCCGCGGCGGCAATGGACGCCCTGTTGGTGGCGTCGGCCAATGACGTAGCCTACATGGTCGCCGAGGAAGTCGGGGGAACCGCGAAGGACTTCGTGGCTATGATGAACGCCAAGGCCAAGTCATTAGGCATGGTTCACACTCACTTCGTGAATCCGGCTGGGCTCCACGACCAAAACCACTACAGCACCGCAAAGGACTTGGCTATCCTTTTCAAAGCCGCGCTGAAAGACCCGTGGGTCGCCAAGGCTCTGGGCAAAGCGGAGGCTACCATAACCGCGTCCGCCCCTTCGCAAGGCGAAAGCGCATCCACTCTTACCTTCGAAAACACCAATCGTCTCTTAGGCAAAGACGGATGCGTTGCCGGCAAGACAGGTCATACCGCGCAAGCCGGAAAATGCCTGGCCGCGCTCTACGAGAAGGAAGGCCACAGGATTGTGGCGGTGGTCCTGAAGTCTCCTAACGACGACGCGCTGGCAGACGACATGGATGCCATCGTCAAGGCGGCCTGGCAAAAGCTCCAGGCTAACAAGCAGGACTAGCCGGATGGAGTCCGTCGGCCATGTAGCCATGGGATCGCAAAACCCTGGATCCCCAAAGACGATCAACCGCAAAGACCAGTTAACGGGAGGAAGCAGAATGACTGTATTGAGGGCAACGGGCCTATCCCGCGTGTACGGCAAGAAGCAACCGGTCACCTGGGCCCTGAGAGGCGTGGACCTCTCCGTGGAGACGGGAGATTTCATCGGCGTGATGGGACCATCGGGGAGCGGCAAGACCACCCTTTTGAACCTCCTCGCCGCCGTCGATACCCCCACGTCAGGCACGGTAGAAATCAACGGAGTGGAGCTCTCGAAGTTGAACGACGCTAACCTGGCGGTCTTTCGCCGCCGCAACCTGGGCTTTATATTCCAGGACTACAACCTGCTCCATACCCTGTCCATCAAGGAAAACGTGGTTCTGCCGTTGGTACTGGACAACGTCCCGCCTGCCACAATCCTGAAACGGCTGGAAGAAGTGTCGGGGCAATTGGGAATCAGCGCGATACTGGACAAGCGGGTCTTCGAGGTCTCCGGAGGCGAGCAACAGCGGGCCGCCATCGCCAGGGCGATCATCCACCGGCCTGCCCTCATCTTGGCCGACGAGCCTACCGGAAACCTGGACAGCAAGTCGTCCGGAGCCGTGATGAAAGCGCTGCAAGACCTCAATGACGAAGGGAAAGCGACCATCTTGCTGGTCACCCACGATCCGTTCGCGGCCAGTTTTTGCAGGCGGATCCTCTTTATCAGGGACGGCCGCATTCATTCTGAACTCCGGAGATACGGAGACAGGAGAAGGTTTTTCCAGGAAATACTAGACGCTCTCAGAGAACAAGGAGGCGTAACCCATGACTTTTCGGCGGCTGGCGTTTAGCAATATCAAGGGCTTAAGGAGGAAATACGCCGCCTTTCTCTTCAGCAGCGTGCTATCGGTGATCATCTTCTACCTGTTGGCATCCTTCGTGCTTCATCCCGACGTGGTCAACGGATATGTCGCCCAAGCCGAGAGGGTGCGTGCCGGACTGAGAGTTGCCCAGTACATGATCGCGACGTTTTCCTTCTTCTTCGTCCTGTACTCCAGTTCGGCTTTTGTCCGCTCGCGGAAAAAGGAGTTTGGCCTTCTTTCGCTCCTGGGCGCCACCAAACGGCAGCTTAGCCGCTTTGTGGTGATAGAACACGTTATCATGGGTCTAGGCAGCGTCGCGGCGGGGCTCGGGCTGGGAATACCCCTTTCCAAGCTAATGCTCGCTGGCATGTCTAAGATGCTCCAGGTCACGTCCCCTATCAGGTTCATGGTGGTGATGCCTGCCGTTATCCAAACTGCCTGCCTTTTCATGGCGCTCTTCGTTGTAATCGGTTTCATAACGGCGCTTCAGATCTCTCCGCGCAAGGTCATAGCGCTCTTAAGAGAGCACCAAAGGCCCAAGACCCTTCCATCGTACTCTCCCCTCATCGCTCTCTTGTCCGTGCTCCTAATCGGAGGCGGATACGCCGTGGCCTGGCACGTGGACGGCACCACCATCGTAAGTGCCATGCTGCCCGTGACTTTCGTGGTATCAGCGGGGACTTTCCTGTTCTTCTCCCAAGCGACCGTATGGATCCTCAGAAAGCTCCAGGGTAAGGTGTCCTTTATGTACCGAAACCTTAACCTGCTCACAGTTGGGGATTTGGTGTTCAGGATGAAGGACAACGCCAGGGTCCTTGCCGCTGTGGCAGTGCTCAGCGCATGTGTGATAACCGCGACGGGAACGGTTTATACGGCTCAAGCGACGTTCCTTAGAGACGAGGAGGTCAGTTACCCTCACGCGGTTACTCTGACGATTAGCGGAGAATCGGACCCGTCCGAGGTATTGGCGTCAATCCATAAGGTCGCGTCCGATGACAAGGTGAAGATAACAGAGGAAGTGTTCCTGACAGGCCTGGTGGCGTACGACGGTAACGACGGGGGCGCTCGTCTCGCCACCCTCATTGTGTCAGAGGACATCTACAACCAATGGGCAAAAGAGGCGGGCCGTCCGGAAGTCAGCCTTGAAGGCAATCAAGGCGCGCTTCTCATCCCGTGGGAAGCAAAACCCAGCGAGAAAGACCGAAAGCCCCTTGAACTGAGTTTCCACGGTAAAGCGGTCACACTGGATGCGATCCCCCACCCATTCCCTCGCGTCAACTGGGTCTATCCCATCGGCCAGTACGTGGCGGTGGATGATGCCCTGTTCCAGGACCTCCTTAAAGACGCCGACCCATCGGAGCAGGCGGCCCTCATAAGCCTTGAGCTGGAAGCATGGCAGAAATCGCTCAAGACCGGCAGACGAATCCGGGAAACGGTACCCGATGAGCACTTGATCGGTTACTCATCTAGGCTCGAATCCTACGAGGCGCACAAGCAGATGTACGCCCTGACGGCGATGATCGCCCTTTTTGTGACAGGATTGTTCTTCATCGCGTCAGGGAGCATGCTGTACTTCAGGTTGTTCGGCGAGATCGACGAGGACCGGGAAAAGTACCGGGCCATGCGCAGGCTTGGGCTATCGAAAGCTGAAATAGCCAATGTTGTCTCAAGACAGGTGCTGGTGTTTTTCTTCGCCCCAATCACCTTTGGAGCATCGCACTGCGGCTTTGCGATGAAGGCTCTGTCAAACGTGCTCAGGGGGCAGGATTGGCCCTTCTTGGGGGTATTCCGGTACGCGCTCTGGGCGATAGCAGTGTTCAGCGCCATCCAAGTGGCATATTTCCTCTTCGCCCGCAGGGCGTACGTGCGGGAGGTTTTTGAGGCGCCCGGAACCTGACATCGGTGGCAACGTGCGCTATGCTTAAGGCGGCATTCGTGTGCCGCAGGCGGCACCGCGGTACGGTGTTTGAGTTCACGCCTATCGCGTAAAGAAACGACCTGTTGGAGTGGAGGACATGGATAAGACCTGCGTGCTCGTGGTGGATGATGAAAAGGAAATCGCGGACCTGGTGGAGATTTACCTCTCCAATGAGGGATACCGCGTGCTTAAGGCCGGGACGGCGGACGAAGCTGACCGGCTCTTACAGGAACACGCGGTCCAACTGGTCATCCTCGACATCATGATGCCGGGCGTGGACGGGTTAACCTTTTGCCGGGAAATCAGAAAGCGCTCCAATATACCTGTGCTTATGTTGAGCGCCAAGTCCCAGGACATGGACAAGATCATGGGGCTCGCGACGGGCGCCGACGACTACCTTACCAAGCCGTTTAACCCGCTGGAGCTCGTGGCCAGGGTGAAGTCGCTGCTCAGGCGCTACCTGTATCTCAATCCGGGCCGGCAGAACGCCGGTGACGACGACGTCGCGACGGTGAGAGGTCTGCAAATAGACAGGAAGGGGCACCGCGTGACCGTCTACGGACGCGAAGTGTCCCTCACCCCCACCGAGTTTGAGATACTCTTCCTTCTCGCCAAGAACAAAGGCATAGTCCTGAGCGCCGAGGAAATCTTCGAGAAGGTCTGGAACGAAAGGTACTATGAGTCCAACAACACCGTGATGGTCCACATCCGCAAGATCCGGGAGAAGATTGAGGAGGATCCCGGCAAGCCAGAGTTCATCAAGACCGTGTGGGGGGTTGGCTACCGAATTGACCCGTAAGCCGATGATAAGCATCCGCTGGAAGTTCATGCTCATCATAGCCGGCAGCGGTATCATCGCCGTCGTCGTCACTATCATATTGCTGGCCACCGGCCTGATTCTCTATCAGGTACCGTTCTTGGGGGACACGCTGGAGTACCTGTACAGGCAAGGTCTCGCGGTCCCCATAATCCTG
>DULO01000085.1 GCA_012840345.1 Candidatus Fermentithermobacillaceae bacterium | reverse complement strand
TTGTTGTTAGGGTCGCCGCGCCCGTCAATCGTGGCGAACAGGGCAGGAGGGACGTCTACCAGAACCGGTCTTGTCGGCGGCAGGTATAGCTCTTTGAAATCCTTCTTGTAGTCTTGGCTTTTCACGGCAAGCACTCCCCTGTACTGCTCTTTCGTATGGTCGGATGGCTGACGATCTAGACTCCAAATCCCGCGTCTTTATCCTAATCCCGCGTCCTTAAGATACTTCCTCAAAACAGCTTCTGAGGAAGTCCGTGCTCCTTTAGGGTCGTGTTGATGATAGCCTTGGCTTTTTCATCGATCCCGGACCACGATGCGATTTCGCGCCCACTGAAGCGGACTAGCGCGGCCAACTCCTTCACCCCGTGTTCACGGATTGCGGCCTGCGCAGGGGCGTCCAGCTTCTCCAGAAGGACGTCAATCGGCTCTAGGACTCCCGGCTCCTTGGGAGGGAAGCTCTTATCGAATTCCTGAACTTCTTTGGCGTCGGCGTCTTTCTTGAACTATGAGTGGCCTCCGAGCGATTTTTGAGTGTCCCTGTTTGATTTTTGTTCCATATCACGAGTGAATCACCCCGCCGGCCGGCGGTATAGAACATAGTCCAGCATCTCTCTAGAAAAACCTGCGCTCTTGAGTACGTCCGCGGCTTCGGACGGATACTCCTTGACGGTCAGGTGGCGGACCGTAGGGAATATGCGCTGCGCGGCGTAATCCTGGGCGAAGGTCTTCAGCGCCTCAGACAAACAAGTATGGTCGAACACTCGCAGCGTCTTCCCCTGTCGTTCGAAGACAGCGACCGGAACGCCCGCACGCAGCGCGACGGCGGTGCCTGGCACATTCATGAACGCCCTGTCCTGGTAGTGGGCGAGATACTTGCTCTTTACGAAGACTTCCGCGCTTTCCGCCGCGGTGTCGTCTAGCCCCAATCGGGATAGTTCGTCACGTAGCGAACCGGTCTCATGCGCCCGATCCAGCTTCCGCAGGATTTCTCCGTACGCGAACCCCGTCTCGAGCCTCCGACCCTTGATTTCGCCTCTCCAGAAAGGCGGCCTTGCGCCTTCAATTGAACACTGCGCGACTACGACAGTATCTTTCGTTATATCGCGGATCTGCCATGTGAAAGAACCTAGCAGGAACTTGTCGCCTAGCCTGGCTTCAAAAACAAACTCCTCGTCCAGCTCGCCGAGTTTCACCCCGTCTTCGGTCCTAACGGTGTAGAGGCCCTTGTCCGGGATGGTGCCCCCGGCCGACACCGCGAGCGCCCGGCTGTACAAGTCTCCGTGGACCCGTTCGTGGATGCGGTCGTACAGGATCCTCGGTCTGACAGGGATGTCCCGGTCGCGTTCGTGGTCGCCGGCCAGCATCCGCAGTACTTCCTTGACATCTTCCCTGGTCACGTCCCGGAACGGATACGCGCGCACCAGGATGTCCATAACCTCATCGACGTGATACCCGCCGACTGCCGCCATGGACACAAGATGCTGGGCCAACACGTCAAAGCATAACCTTGGGGGACGGCACTGCTCCACGCCACCGCGCCTGACTACTTCGGCGGCGAGGCCGCTGTACAGTCCTTCAGACGACGCCCGGGCGAATATCCTCATGACGCTGACGCGGTTGGGATTGTGCCCTGACCTGCCTAGCCTCTGCATCGCGCTTGATATTGAACGCGGGCAGCCTATCTGCACGACCTGGTCGATTTCGCCCACGTCGATGCCCAGTTCCATGGACGACGTGGCGCACAGAAGACGCAGTTTCCCCTGCCGGAGTGCGTGTTCTACTTCCAGGCGCTGTTCTTTGGATATGCTGCCGTGGTGAGTCCGCGCGAAGCCGTCGCCGCCCAACTGGTTGACGTAGTAAGCGAGCTTTTCGGCATAGGCCCGCCCGTCTGCGAAGGCTATCACGCTGCGGGATTGTAGGCAGAGCGTATAGACGGAAGCCGCGATGTCGCGCCAGATGGCGTCTTTCCGGACGTCCAGAAAGTCGAACTTGGGGCTCGTCACTATCAGTTTGACATCCTTGTGCATCTTGGGAGCCGCGATGACCACAGGTTCCGGCGACAGCCAGTCCGCCGCCTTGCTCAAGGGTTGGATGGTCGCCGACAACCCGATGCGCTGAAGTGGCCTTGGGCAGAGCTTATCGAGTCGCGCGACTGACAACGAAAGGTGCGCGCCGCGCTTGGAGTCGATCATCGCGTGCACTTCGTCGATGATGATCCAGCGGGCCGTGCGGAGTACGGACTGCCCGGATTTCGAGGTCAGCATCAGGAAAAGGGACTCCGGCGTCGTGATCAGTATGTGGGGCGGCGACTTGACCATCCTCCGGCGTTCGCTCTGAGGCGTGTCGCCTGTACGGATGGCTACTGTCAAGGGCGAGCTTGGCGGCAAGTTGGTCGGAGATGACGGTCGATGTCCCTCCCGCTGAGGGTTTCCCTGCCCCGGTCCGCGCGGACTGCTCCCCAGTTGCTTGCTCTCGAGTTGCCAGTTGGAGAGTCTCCCATCGGCGAGTTTGCTGTCGGCGAGTTGCCCGTCGGTAAGTTGCCTGTTGGCGAGTTGACGGCTTGCGTGAGCGTCCTCGGCAAGGTAGTCCGACATCTGCTGCTCTCGCAAGATGCCTTCGAGTGGCCGACGCAGGTTCTCCCGGATGTCGCCTGCCAGAGATTTCAGTGGCGAGACGTAGATCAAGTACAGCTCCTGCCTGAGAGTGCCCTCGCGCGCCATCGCCATCAGCCGGTCGATAAACACGAGGAAAGCGGCCAGCGTCTTGCCCGTGCCAGTGGGAGCGGATACCAGCGTGTGGTTACCGGACGCGATGGCAGGCCAAGCAGCCTCCTGCACCGCTGTAGGGGTGCCGATGGAATCCGCGAACCAGCGTGCCGTAGGTTTATGGAAGATGTCCAGTGGGTCCATTGGCATCTCACTCCCCGCACATCATACTCTGCATACGCCTGTCCTTCCAG
>DULO01000084.1 GCA_012840345.1 Candidatus Fermentithermobacillaceae bacterium | reverse complement strand
CTTCCTATATTCGGTGACAAGACGCCCAGTGTCCCGGCGCTACCTCTCTCATCTCGGGGTACGCCTTGCGGCACTCTTCGGTGGCGGCGTAGCAGCGGGGGGCGAAATAGCATCCGGGGCCGGGGTTGATAGGCGTGGGCGGTTCCCCGCGTACGGTGATGCCTTCTCTCTTGGACCCGACTTCCACGGTGGGGAAGTTGGATATGAGCACCTTGGTGTACGGGTGCTTCGGGTTTTGGATCACTTCGTCGGTTTCTCCGCTTTCGACCACGCGGCCAAGGTACATGACTGCCACGCGGTTGGCGACGTACCGGGTAACGGCTATGTCGTGGCTTATGAACACCATGGCCGTGTTCTTTTCCTTAATGAGGTCCAGGAGAAGGTTCAGCAGGTCTGACCTGACGGACACGTCCAGCATTGATACCGGTTCGTCCGCCACGAGGAACGCGGGGTCGAGTTGCATGGACCGTAAAACAGAGATGCGCTGGAGCTGACCCCCGGAGAGTTCGTGGGGCCAGCGCGCCAAGTAGTCTTCGGCGGGGGCCAATCCCAGCTTCCTGAGACCTTCCGCGCAAATCTCCAGGCGCTCGTCTTCATTCCTGCCGATCCCGTGCAGCCTCAACGGAGTGCACAGGATCTCGCCGATGCTATGCCGCGGGTCAAACGTGTCGAACGGGTTCTGGAATATGATTTGAACCTGGCGCCTAAAGCCGAGCGGGTCGCGCTTTAGCACCACTTCCATATCTTCGCCGTTTAGAAGTATCTGTCCGCCGTAGGGCTTTTCCAGACGCACAAGCATGCGGCCAAGGGTCGACTTGCCGCACCCGCTCTCGCCGATGATTCCGAGGACTTCGCCGGCGTCCAGGGAAAAGCTCACCTTGTCGACGGCTTTCACCCATAACGAGGGGGAGTGAACGAAGAAATCCCGAAGGCCCCTTCTCTGCGGGTACCACTGTTGAACCTCTTTGACGGTGATTACCGGCTCTCCCACTAGCGTTCACTCCCTTCAAGGTGACATTTGACCGTGCAGCCTGTTCCGGTGTCGACGGCCGGAGGCATGCTTTCATGACAACGGTCAAAGGCTTTGGGGCAGCGCGGCGCGAACACGCATCCCTTTGGTTCCGCTTTGAGGTCAGGTAGCGTACCGGGTATGCCGCGCAGTCGCCTCCGGGCTCCCGAAAGGGATGGGAAGGAGGCGAGAAGTCCCTGGGTATATGGATGCCTGGGAGAGACCAGGACCTGGTCCACGGGCCCGACTTCCATTAGATGCCCCGCGTACATCACGGCTACCCTGCGGCAAGTCTCGGCGACGACCGAGACGTCGTGGGTTATGAGGATGCTCGTGACGTGCATCTCGCTCTGAAGCCTCCTGATCTCGCTCAGGACCTGGCCCTGCGTGACCACGTCCAGGGCGGTGGTCGCCTCGTCGAAGATGACCAGTTTAGGCTGGTGTATCAGGCTCAGCGAGATCGATATCCTCTGGAGCATACCGCCCGATAGTTGGTGCGGATAGAGGTCAAGCACCCGGTCCGGCAGGTTCACCACGGAGAGGAGGTGACGCATCCTGTCATATACCTCTTCCTTGGTGGCCTGCGGCACGTGGACCCTGTAAATGTCGACTATTTGCTCCCCGACCTTGTGAACGGGGCTTAGACTGTTCATTGACTTCTGAAACACAACCGCGATGTCTTTCCAACGCAGGTCTTTGAGCGTTTTCGCGTCGCAACGGAGCAGGTCAACGTCTTGAAACATCATGCGGCCGGTGACCACCGCGGTTTTGGGCAAGAGCCTCAGGATACCGTGGGCAAGGGTACTTTTCCCGGAACCGGACTCTCCGACTATCCCCAGAGTGTCGCCGGCGGAAAGGCTCAGCGTGGCGTTGACCACGGCCCGCACGGTCCCGGTAGGAGTCTCGTAACCTATGCAGACATCCTCCAGGCTCAGCAGGTTTTGTTTTTCTCCCATGGCAGACACCCCCTAAGAACGCAGTTTGGGATTGAGGACCTTGTTGAGTCCGTCCCCTATCATGTAGAAAGCCGCGACGGTGATGACGATGGCGATACCGGGGAAGGCCGCGACCCACCAGGCTGACGAAATATAGGTCCGCCCGTTGAAGATCATCTGTCCCCAGCTGACCAGATTGGGATCGCCCAAACCGAGAAAGCTGAGGCTGGCCTCGGTAAGGATGGCCGTGGCGACTTGCATGGTGGTGTTGGATACTACCGGGAAGATCCCGTTGGGGATGATGTAACGGAACAGGATCCTCCATTCCGATTCACCGGTCGCCCTCGCCGCTTGAACGAACGTGCGGGTTCGAAGGGAAAGGGCTTGGGATCGCATCAGTCTCGCGTTGCCCGGCCAACTGGTGAGCCCGATGACTACCATCACGTTGAGCATGTTGCTTCCCATGAGGGCCACAACGATGAGGATAAGAAAGAACGTCGGAATCATCAGCACGATGTCAATGACCTCGGAGAGGATAGCGTCGGTCTTGCCTCCGAAAAAGCCCGCGGTGGCGCCGATGGATGTTCCCAAGATCCCCGAAAGGGCAGCGGCGATGGTGCCTATCAGAAGCGAGACGCGCGTGCCGTAGATGACTCGGCTTAGGACATCCCGCCCAAGGTTGTCAGTGCCCATGGGATGCGCCTTGCTGGGTGCCTCAAGCAGGTTGCCTATCAAGGCGTAGGGGTCGTAGGGAGCCAGCACCGGGGCCAAAATGGCCACAAGGAGGATGAACGTCAACAGGGACAGTCCTATCACGGCCTGGCGGTTCCTCATGAAAGCCCCGGCAAACTCCCGGAGCCTGCGCTTGGTCAGGTTGGTGCTAATCGTGGCAGTACTCATCCGTGACACCTCCTAGCTGTAGCGAATTCTCGGATCTGCTATCGCGTAGAAGATGTCAACGAGGATCATCCACACAGCGACAGATACCGACGTGACGAGGTATACACCCATCAAGAGAGGGTAGTCTCTTGTGTTAATGGCGCTCATCACCAATCGACCCATCCCGGGCCAGGCGAAAACAATTTCCACAGTGGCTGAGCCCGCGATCACGTAGGCCAGGCGCATCCCGAAAGTGGTTATGGTTGGCAATATCGCGTTGCGAAAACAGTACTTGCGGAAGATCTTCTTCTCATCCATGCCCGCGGCCAAGAACAGGGTGTTGTAATCGTCTTTGAGCACTTGGGCCAAAGATGCTTTAGTTATGCGGAAATACCCGGGGATGCCAATGAGCGTGAGCGTCCCTACAGGAAGGACCATGTGCTTGAGGACATCCAGAACGTAGGCTATGCCGGTGTAGCTGGCCCGGGCGTCAACCATGCCCGAAGTCGGAAACAAGCGGAGCGTGCTAGAGAAAAGCAGGATAAGCATAAGTCCCAGCCAGAACCCGGGCATTGAGTAGAGAACGTAGGCGATGAGGGAGAGGACGTTATCTAGGGCAGAGCCGGGCTTCCTCGACGCCGCTATTCCCAACGCGGTTCCGATGACCAGGGCCAGGACGGCGCTGGTGAGCGTCAGAAGCAGCGTGTTTCCTAGACGTTCCATGATCAATTGAGAAACGGGACGGGCCTGGATAATGGAGTGGCCCAGGTCCCCCTTGAGAAGAGTCTTTATATATGTCCAAAGTTGAACGTAAATGGGCTTGTCCAGACCGTATTTAGCCTTCGTGATGTCGATTAGCTCCTGGGAAGGGTTATCCATCCCCGCGAGTATGGTGATGGGATCGCCCGGCGCCAGGTGTATTAGGAAGAAATTAAGGACTAGGACAACGATTACAGTGAGCAAGCCCGTAAGGCTTCGTTTGCCCAGATATCGCCCCACGCTCGTAACCTCCTCGCAAGCGCCAGAGGGGCCCGAAGACCCCTCTGACGCCGATAAATCGAGCCTTACTTGAACTTAATCAAGCTGTAGTTGGAGAAAGTCAGACCTGCCGCGATGCCCTCGGGCGACTGTGGATGCCCGGTGATATCGCTGGCGTAGACGATAACGCTCTTGACCTCGATAAGCGGGACGATGGGGAGGTCCTGAGCCATGATTGACTGGGCCTCCTTGTACAGCTCGGCACGCTCGGCCTGGTTGCTTACCTGAACGGCTTCCAGAAGCACCGCATCCAGTTCAGGGTTGCTGTAGGTTCCGGTTATCCTGTTTCCACCGTCGGTGGCGATGCGTCCGTACAGGTTGTGCGGGTCGGGACCGTGGAAGCCGTTAGTGACAGTCAGGTCGAAGTTCATGTCTTGGCGGATACGCGGAGTCCACGCTGACATCTCGAGCTGAATGATGTTAAGCTCGACTCCGATCTTCTTGAGCTGCTCCTTGAGGATTGCCGCCATGTCCGCGACCTGAGCGTTGGTGAAGTGCACGAAATCAAGCTTCAGGCGAACTCCGTTGGCGTCGGGCTTATACCCTGCCTCATCAAGAAGGGCCTTGGCTCTCTCCAAGTCCATAGCGGGGGCAAGGTCCTTGTCGTTGTAAGCCCAGGCGATGTTCGGGGTGAAGAAGCCCCAGGCCTCGGCACCGATTCCCTGGAAGGCCTTCTGAAGGATTTCGGAGCGATCGATCGCCATGGCGATAGCTTGCCTTACGCGGAGGTCCTGCAGCGGTTCGCGAGCGAAGTTGAAGCCCATGTAGTACCTGGAAGGATAGTCCTTCTTCAAAACGGTAACCTTGGGGTCCTGCTCCAGGGCCGCGATCTCGGAATAGGGAGGAGCGGAGCCCATGATGTCGATTTCACCGTTCTTGAAAGCCTGCAGCGCGGTGCTGGAGTCCGGGATGATCTTGAACACCAGCTTCTTTATCTCAGGAGCGCCTTTGAAATACTCCTCATTTGCCTCGAGCTCGATGCTTTCGCCCGGCTTCCACGACACGAACTTGAACGGGCCGGTTCCAATGGGCTTTTGGTTGGCCGGGTTGGTTGTCCAGTCTGTGCCTGCGTAGATGTGCTCGGGCATGATGAAGCACGCGTACCAGGAGAGGAAGCTTAGAAGAGCCGCGTCCGGCCTGGAGAGATGGAACACCACGGTGTAGTCGTCGGGGCACTCCACGCTCTCTATGGCGCTGTACTCATTGTACATGCGGCCCTTGTTCTGCTGAATCGCCTCGATGGTGTACTTTACATCTTTCGAAGTGAACGGTACTCCGTCGTGCCACTTCACGCCTTCCTCGAGGTAGAAGGTGTAGGTCAGGCCATCTTCGCTGATCTCCCAAGACTTCGCGAGGTCCGGCTTTATCTCAAAGTTGCCGGTGATGGTGACCAGCTTGTTGAAGATGTTTTGGTTGATAGCGTAGGCAGGGTCGTCCGTTTTCCAGTCCGGGTTGAAGCTTCCCGGGTTCTCGTACGTCGACACCACTAGGGTCGTCTTGTCAGCCCGCCCGGTGGTGGACTCTTTCGGGCCGCAGCCCACAAAAATCATGGAAACCAGCAACAGCCCAACTAGCATGGTTGCAAGTCTGCGTCTTACCACTTCTCCAATTCCTCCTTTTTGTGCGACTAATACGACATTCGCCCTGCTAGATGGTGGTATTCCGTAGAAAATTCGAGAAGGGAAGTGGTTTTCCTTCTCGAAGCGCGTGGATTTGAGCTGGATGAACATGGGGAGATCT
>DULO01000010.1 GCA_012840345.1 Candidatus Fermentithermobacillaceae bacterium | reverse complement strand
GCCACGTCTCGATATGCTCGTTGATGGGGAACGACGCAAAGGATTCGTCATCGGGAGTGTGGAATAACTCAGCATCCTTGGCGATTTCAAGGAGGACTTGAGCGTGTGTAGGGCGGTCTTCCTTCTCATTGTCCTTCTCCTTCTGCTGGTCCAGCGACTCAGGACTCAAGACCTTCTCAGGCCTCCACTTCGGACTTTCATCAACCAGGCGCAGGAGTTCTTCGCGGGTCCCGCCGGCTTGAATCCAGTCGCTTGCATCCTTGACTTTATGGCCGTTCAGGTCCGGCAGCTCCATCACGCGGACTGAGGTCGCCTGGCCATAGACGGATGCCGCCACCTGCTGGGCGTGTCTGCGCCCGGGCTCGTCTTTGTCGGCGATAACGACAACCGCTGCCCCTTGGAGTGCGTCGGAGTAGCGGTCCCGCCACTTGCCCGCCCCTCCGCAGTTCGTCGTTGCGGTCAGGCCCAGGGCAGTAACGTTGTCTGCGTCCTTCTCGCCTTCGCAGACGAAAACGGTCCCACCAGCCTTCGCCGCCGCAAGCACTTCGGGCAGGCGATACAGCACCGGCTCGACACCGCCTAGACCGTAGAACCATCCTCCCTTGCTGTCTGGTCTGCACTGAAAAAAGCCCTTGGGGATGGTCCGGATGACTCCAAAGAGCGGTTTGCCGTCGGCGTCCCGGTATATGTATGTTGGCTCGGGCGCCGGTCTCGGCTCATCACCCTTCCGCGCGGGTGGCGTCTGAGGCCTTTCGGGGAAGAGGTCCTGCCACTCAAGCTTGAGCGCTGCCAATACGGCCTCTGTTTTGCAGCCAGCCATACACTTCAGCAGAATGCGTCCATCCTCGGCTTGCGTGATGGATAGCGAGGGGTTCTGGTCATCATGCGCCGGGCAGCGAGCCTTGTACCCGTCGCCGAAGCGCCTGACGCCTTCTAGTCTGGCAAGGAACTGGTCGAGGGTCACGGTGTGCCCTCCTCCGGGGTCCGCCGTTCTGCCTGCTCAAGCCCGAAACCAACTCCACGCCAGAAGTACGAGATCGCGATCTCTCTTGCTCGCCGCGATCTAAGGCTTTCCCACTCAGGTCCCAGAATTGGGCAGCATTCGCGACAGAATTGTGTTATACTTGGGTCGGAAAACGTGTTTTTTCCAGTGACGCCCCTGACGCCAACAGGGGCGTTTGTCTTTCGAGTCATAGCTGCGCCCCCTTCCCTATCGTCGCTTGCTCCCAAGCCGCCACCCGCTCCTCCACCCAGCGCCTTAACCAAGCAGTAGGTATTCGCGTAGTGCGGCCGAGCCGGATAACAGGCACTTCTCCGCGCTTAATCGCCGCGTACAAAGCGGATCTGCTCATGCCCATGCTTTCCGCGGCCTCAGAAACCCTAAGCAGTGTCCTGTCGATTGACGCTGCCACCGTCACCCACCTCCTCGGACACTCGCGCGAACAATACGTCCGCCGGTCTCTGAAACAGCCTAACCAAACGCCTGCTCCAACCTGGGTAGACCCGGACTTCTCCAACTTCTATGCGGCTCAAGTCCGAGACAGAGATCCCTGTCCGCTTGCTTACTTCGACCAGCGTCCAGCCCTTTTTCCGCCTCTCCTCGCGGATTTGGAGCATCTTGTTCACCTCCTTGCGTTATGTCCAAAACCATGATAACATCGGAGTCTGACGAACACTTTGCGATTTGCGTCTGCATCTCCGTCTGCGGGTGGTGGTTACGTGGATAAAATCAAGGAAGCTATAGAGAAGTCGTTGGGCAGACCCGTTGATGAGAAGGTCTGGGGTGTGCTTCAGGAAGAAGAATACTTGGACGGCTCCTATAGTGTGGGCATTCTTCTTGAAGAGTATAAGCATTACGAGAAGGTGGCCAAGAGACTCACGGCTAGTTCCTCTGCCGAAGGTCCCGTGGTGGGCCGCGTTCGACGTGGGAAAAAGAGGTCAGGCAAGAGCCCCCGCCCAGATTCGCTTGCGACCGTTATGTGCGGCCTTGTCCATTTCTCCGACTACACTATAGAGACCCTACCCGAGGTGAAGTGGCAGATCGGTGAGAAGGTCCACGTGTACAAAGACGTTGACGCAGTCGTGGGGATACCACCGGTGATAGTGAGTGCCAACCCCAAAACTGTGTCGGGAATGCCTCTAGATAGCATACACGAAACGTGTCTGGAGACTGATACGTTGTTTGAGGTCCTTCACCTTGCGCGTAATATCGATGTGTTAAGGGGTTTCAGCTTAGAAACCAGCAAGGAAATCTCAACTTCTGAAGTTCTTGACCTTTGCCGTAAGTATGGTCTACTTCGTTTTGATGTTTCTGGCCCTGTATGGATGCAGCACAGAAAACACGGCGTCCTACTCAACAGGGGCCAGGGCAACCTTGCGTACGGCCTTTTCGCACTTAAGTGGAGGTTCGAGGTATTTAGGGCTGTTCTCTCCGAGCAGCACGATGTAGTTCGCGATCTTGTGCCCGATGTCTGGTTCAGAGAAAGGTTTCTCAAACGAGGGCTATCAGACGAAGAGGCTTTACAGGTGGCAAAAGAATGGTTATGTGAAGGATCAACCTTGAGGCCCATAACGATTTTCCCCACTTACGACAACCAGAGTGATGCTTTCATCCTCACAACCTCCGCGCCCGACATTCTGGAAGCTTGCCACGTTCATTTGTCCCTCATGCTTGTAGGCAATGGCGATCTAGGAAGAAACCTGCTCGTTTGCCAGAACCCGCATTGCGGAAGGTATTTCACAGGTCATGGTAATGCGAAGTACTGTCCCAACTGTGACCGCCGGACTCTGTGGAGTAGAAGAAAGAGGAACGAAGAAAGGAGTGCTGGGAATGGCAAAGAAGCGCGCGAACGCTGAGGGTTCGATATATCGGCGCAAAGACGGCCTTTGGTGCGCCGCTTACACCACGGGCCGGGACGCAACCGGAAAGCTTAGGCGGCAGTACATCTACGGTAAGACCCGGAAGGAAGTCGCCGCCAAGCTCACGGAGAAGTTGAACGACATGAACCAGGGTATCATCCTCGAACCCACGAAGCAGAGCCTCGGCCAGTTTCTAGATGCATGGATGGTAACAGTCAAGAAAGGTTCTGTCCGACCCACCACCTATGAAACATACACCTACGTCCTGCGCCACACCGAACCCATCCGGGACATTCCCCTCGCCAAAGTCACGGCGCAACATGTCCAGCGGCTCCTCAGTGACCTGAGACAAGCGGGATTAGGCCGCACCATCGAGGTCCTTCACGCAGTGCTGAGTCAGGCGTTCGACCAAGCGGTGAAGTGGAATCTCGTGCCCCGCAACATCGTTGACGCCGTAAAGGTCCCAAAGGTCCCGCGCAAAGACACGAACTCACTCACCGAAGAAGAAGTCCAGAGGTTTCTGGACGCCGCCAAAGATGATCGGCTGTATACTCTCTATGTTCTCGCGCTGTCCTGCGGCCTCCGCTTCGCAGAAATCCTCGGACTCCAGTGGAGTAACGTGGACATGAAGGCAAAGACCATCACTCTCGCTCACCAACTTGGAAGGGACGGCGAACTTCTCCCGCTCAAGACAGACAAGAGCAAGGGAACGCTCAGGATACCCGATATGGCTGTAGATGCCCTCAAGAAGCACCGGCAGCAGCAGAGAATAGAGCGGTTGAGAGCCGGAGAGATTTGGCATGACCTGGACCTCGTTTTCTGCACGGAAATAGGGACCCCGCTCAACCAGTCAAACATCAGGAATCGGTCTTTCTACCCCATCCTGGAGAAAGCGGGTCTTCCACGGATACGCTTCCACGACCTACGCCATACTTGCGCCACTCTCCTGCTCCTGAGAGGCGTCCATCCGAAGATAGTCCAGGAACTCCTTCGCCACAGCCGGTTTGGAACCACGATGGACATATACTCTCATGTCCTGCCTCCCATGATGGATGAAGCTGCCAGGACAATGGATTCGGTCTTGACCAAGAGGGCGTAAATAAGCCACAAAATGAAAACGCGGACGGTTCTCTCCGTCCGTCTTCTTTTTTGGGTTGCTGTACGGTTGCTGTAGTAGCCCTTCTTTTTCCCAGATATTTACACACGATTTGCGGGTTATGCTGGTGGGGGAGACGGGACTTGAACCCGGGACCTCTTGCATGTCAAGCAAGCGCTCTAACCAACTGGGCTACTCCCCCATGTATTTTGGAGGCGACACCCGGAATCGAACCGGGGATAAGGGTTTTGCAGACCCTCGCCTTACCGCTTGGCCATGTCGCCACGTTTCCTCTGGAGCGGAAGACGGGATTTGAACCCGCGACCCTCGCCTTGGCAAGGCGATGCTCTACCGCTGAGCTACTTCCGCTCGGATGGTGCCGCAGGCCAGAATCGAACTGGCGACACGCGGATTTTCAGTCCGCTGCTCTACCAACTGAGCTACCGCGGCGAACTCGCGCGATCTCCTGCGTTCTTTCCGGTTATAGTATGGCGGAGGCGATGGGATTCGAACCCACGGTCTCGTGCGTGACAGGCACGTATGTTAGGCCAGCTACACCACGCCTCCGCGTTTCTCTGGTGGGCGAAACAGGGATTGAACCTGTGACCCTCTGCGTGTAAGGCAGATGCTCTCCCGCTGAGCTATTCGCCCAAGAACCGGCGCCGAAAATCGACGTCGATTCATAGTATAGCGAAGCCCAAACGTCGAGTCAAACGGATTTTCCGCGAACACGCAAGTAATCAACGCTTGATAACCCGACGCGGCAGGGTATCTCCACGTGACAACTCGAAGCCACGGAGTCGTCAACCCTTGAACACCCGCAGCCAAACAATGACGGCACCATGGGCTTTTGCGGACGCTGACAAGGGCGGAAATGGATGAAGTCATCTTCCGTCTGTTTGCTTTGAAACCGGGCTTTGCGACTGTAAAGGCAGAAGAAGCGCTTCAACGGCGACGAAAGCGCCTCCAATCAACAGCGTGAGGTAATAGGTAACAACTCGCCACACGATGGTGAACGTGCCCAGGATGGCTGAGGGCAAGAAGGGCGAGAAAAACACCACTGTTCCGACCTCGGCGCCGCCGCTGGCACCGGGCGTAGGCGTATATGCCATGACCAGGTAAACCGTCATGCTGATAGACAGGATTTGAAGCGGCGACAAGCCGCTTCCCATTCCTTTGAGGATACAGACCGGCACGGCAGTCATCGTGAGCCAGTACGCAATGCTGAGAAGCAAGGCGAGCACCGCGGCGCTGCCATCGGATCTGATCCGGATGACTCCTTCCCGGAAATCGTGAGCAGCGGCACGCACCTTATCCGAAATCCTCTCCATCCGCTCAGCGGTAAGCAGGCGCCGCAACAGCCCTGTCCGGCAGACTCTATCGGTCACTGAGACCAAGAACTCAGGCCGAACCGTAGCGGCGATAAAGAGCACCATGTAGAAAACGTAGAAAGCGAGCCCAACCGCCATCGTGGCCTTCCCCACCGCGGTAGGCTCCCAACTGTCACCGGTCAAGAGCGCCACCCACGGCAGCAACGCCCACAGAAGAAACCTGGCCGCTGAATGGAACATAGCCGCCATGGTCACCGTGGCAGTGGATTGTCCGATACTCATCCCGTGTTTGTGCAGGAAGTAGACCTTGAGGGGTTCTCCGCCGGTATCGAACGGCGTGACAGCCGCCATAAAAGCGCCCATCATGGAAATCTTGATGGCGGCGAGGAAAGGAACCTTTCCACCCATTCCCCGCGCGAGGACAGCCATACGACAGCCGTCGGCAAGCCAGCTTAGGACAACCAATCCACAGGAGACCGCCAGGGTCTTGAGACCGACCGCAAGAAGACCGCCCACGATATCCTGGTTCTTGGTTATCCGCAAGACCAGAGCGATCCCGAGGCCACTGAGCCCAAGGGAGAACAAGCCCCACAAGATAACCTTTTTCAAGTTGTACCCCTTGGTCTCTTCCATATCGTCACCTGTTCGCTGGCACGTGTCGAGCAGATACGTAGGGGCGATACGCTGGTTTTCGTTGTTATATATCTAGGAAGCGCGGCACCCTGTTTGTCCTGCTTATTCTAGCATACGATCCAACCTCCAGGACGTTTCCAGGAATGCTTATGTTTCCTGATGCCTCATCGTTAAAAAGACTTGTATCCAGAGAAATGTCCGGCAGCCTCGCGACTACCGGACAAGTGTCAACTTGGTTCTGCTATGCGCCTTGGCGGTTTCCTACCGCGGCTTGATCTCGCTGATCACCCAGACGCCCTCATTTCCCTGCTTCTCGGGCTGAACCAAAGTGATCTGATAGTTCTTGTCGCCGTCAGCGTCAACAGTCGCGCGGCCCTGACCTTTGGACACGAGCTTGAAGGTATATCCCTTATGCAAGCCTCTGACTCCGCTTTCTCGCTCGGCAACCTCAAGGGGGTCCTTGCGCCAAGCCTCCGCGCCTCCGTCCACCCTCGCTTGCAGCCCAGCTGCGCGCTCAGAACTGCAGAACACTTCTCCGGCGTTGACAGACGGGGCGATCGGTCCGGTCATGTCATAATGGCCGGCCAGAGTGTCGATTGTCTTGCCTTCAACGAGGATCTGGACCTTGTCGATCCCCTCCAGCCGTGTCAGCGAGGCCACCAGCGAAGCGATGGTCATTCCCTCTCCTGCGGACCCTCCCCAGTGCTTGGTCTGGATTTCCTTGCTGAAATTCACGAAGGCGACTCCATCGGTAACCTCCAAGGACAGAAGCTTAGCTTCGGGCGGGAGCGTCTTGCTGAGAAGCGGATCCTGGGGTCCCTTCAACAGCTCTTGGACGACTAGCTCCGGTTCGGATAACCGCTGGGCAGGATCGCTCGGAACCTCAACCGTCCTGAACTCGGGCCAGACCTCCATTGCCTGGTCATCGCCGAAATAGAGCACCACGTCGGCGTATCCGGTCTTCGGAACAGGGTTGATAGGTTCGCCAGGGGCGCCCGACGCGCTCGGCGAACAACCCGAAATCAGCAGGGACAGCGCCATCGCCACGGCAAGCAATCCGAAACCCGCCCTCTTCACGCTTCGAAGCCTCTCGAACAAGGCGTTCATGCTCGTTCTTTTCATTGCCCTAACCTCCCATATGTGTCTTCAGGGCCTATTATGGGCAGCGTCGGTTTCAGAGGGGTGTCACTGTGTAACAGTCTTGTATCATTTTCCTAATGCCTAAATGGGAGTCTCAACAACGGTCGTCGAGGCTTTCAGTAACTCTCAGGCCCGCCGCGGGAGTCCTCTGCTTTCCGGCCAACCCCTCGCCAGGTGACGGTGAACGTCGACCCCTGCCCCACTTCGCTATCCACAGAGATCGTCGCCCCTGTCCTATCGCAAGCCTCCTTGACGATCGCCAGTCCCAAGCCCGCGCCCCCTGTGGACTTCCTTCTCGCGCTGTCCACGCGGTAAAACGGCTCAAACAAACGAGGAATGGCGGACGCGGCTATGCCTATTCCCTGGTCCCGAACTGATAGCACCAAGTCATCTCCGGATACGTAACAGCGCACGGTAACAACGCCTCCGGGCCGGCTGTACTTTATCGCGTTGTCGAGCAGGTTGGACGCTACGAGCCGGAAGGCCACCGGGCTTAGGGCAAACAGCATGTTCTCCACCGGTCCCTTCCCAAATCCCTGACTGGCGCTCGCAGGGCCATCCAGTTCCAACCGCACATCGATGCCTGCGCTGAGCGATCTGGTTCGCGTCTGGATGATGCTTCTAAGTTCGGTCTCCGGGTTCACTCCGCTCTCCTCGAACCGCCCACGCGAGCGAAGAAGGTCGAGGATACCCTCTGTGGTGCTTATGATGCGGTTCAGTTCGCCCCTCATATCCGAGAGAAACTCGGGCATCTCCTCGGCGGTCGGCGGCTGCGCCTGCATGGATTCAACCAGCACGCTTAAAGCGGCAAGGGGCGACCGGAGCTCATGGGCAGCCGCGGCCAGGAACTCCTCCTGAGTGCGCATGGTCTTCTCTATCCCCGACGCCATGGAGTTAAAGGACTCGCCCAGAATCCTGGTCTCTCGCGGGCCTCGAGGCTTGACCCTAAGGTCCAGCCGGCCCGAGGACATCCTGCCGGCGGTCTCGGCCAGTTCCAAGACAGGCTCCACGACTACCCGGGATAGGAACCACGCTAGGATGATAGCTGCCACTGACGCCAGCCCCCCGCCCAGGAGAACCGCCCTCATCAGGCCGCGGTACTGATCCACAACATCCTGTAGTTCCTGGGAAACAAAAACCGCGCCTGTACCCTCTTCCCAGTTACCAGGTACGGCCAAGTACATCACAAAGGTCCCGTCGGGCAGGTAATACGTGTTGGCCACCTGGGCTCCGTCCATCGCCCGGCTGACTTCGACCACCCCGATCAAGTCCCGCCCGGGCATGGCAGGGTCCATAGCCGAGTCCTCGACCACTCTTCCGTTGGCGTCAATGACCAGCACTCTGCCCCTATAAGGAACTCCTCCGGTGTCTGAGACGGAAGCGACGCCCGGTCCTCCCCGCGCCCGGATGATCGTGGCCATCTGGTGGGCCTGGGCGAACAAGTAGGCCTTCCGGTTCTCTATGCTGGCTCTTTCCAGGGAGCGTGAGACGAAAATTGTGATGACCGCCAAGGTGACCCACATGATGAGGAGGTACGTTAACGCAAGGTGCCACCGTAGGCCCAGACCGCGGTTTCCACCGGACGCTTCCGGCCTAGGGCCTCGCTTCTTCGCAGCGGTATCGCTACTCGCGGCGGTATTGCTCCTCGCAGGAGTATCGCTACTCACAGTAGTAGCCTGTCCCTCTCTTGGTCAGAATTAGCCGGGGATTCTTAGGGTCGTCCTCGACCTTTTCCCTCAACCGGGATATCAGGATATCAACAGCCCTGGAGTCCCCGACAAAGTCAAATCCCCAGCAATCGCGAAGGATTTGCTCCCTGGTCATGACCATGCCTTGATGTCTTAGGAGCAAAGCCAGAACGTCGAACTCTTTCGGGGTAAGGTCCAACTCCCTGCCGCTTCGCCACACCCTCCTGCCTCTCAAGTCAACCAGGAGATCGCCTTTTCGTACCTGCGCTTTCGGAGACGAGCCCGCGCGCCGCGCCACCGCCTTAATCCGGGCCTCCAGTTCTCTCACGCTGAAAGGCTTAGCCAGGTAATCGTCAGCGCCCAGTTCAAGACCCAAAACCTTGTCTATGTCCTCCGCTTTGGCGGTCAACATGATGACCGGCAGGTCCGGAAACCGCTCCCGGATCTCGCGGAGCACCGTAAGGCCGTCTTTCCCCGGCAGCATGACGTCCAGTATGACCATGTCGGGAGACGTCGCGGTAATCTCGTACAGAGCTTTGGCGCCGTCGTAGCATGCGCTTACAACGTGGCCCAAAGCTTCCAAAGTCCGCTTTAGCCCCTTGATCAGGACTGTGTCATCGTCGACCAACATGAGTCTCATGGCTGACTCCCCTTAAGGGTTAGTCCGGAAACAGCTCCCGGCGCGATACCGCCCCAACCATTCTACCCGAACACGATTCTATCTCAATTGTAACAGCACGCTTGTGGAACTCCCAGTCTCTTCCTTTTGAATCATAAAGCGGCTGTGCCCTGTTCTCTCCAGCCTTCTTCGTTCGACAGTCCCGCGTGGTTCCCAAACTCTTCCTTTTAGAGGGCATGTTCGCGCACCCTAGCGCATACCTTTGGATTTGAAGGAGGCGAAGTTTTGTGGAAGAGACAGTCGCCGAGCTTCTTGAGCAGGAAGAACAGGCCAGGGAGAAATACCAGGGTTTGATGGGCAAGGTGTCCGGAAGCACCGAACGCCAGTTGATCGAACGCATCCTGTCCCAGAAGCGTTTCGAAATCGAGACCCTAAGACTCCTGAAGACCGGGAAAATCCCGAGCAGGTTTCTGGGTTTTGGCATGGTGGTAGATGACGAAGTGAACTTCAGGGAGGCGCCCAGCCCTGCATCACTGGTTATTTCCCAGCTCGATCGCGGCACTCCGGTTATCCTCACTGAACGTAGGGGCAACTGGGTAGGAATCCAGCTGTACGACGGCCAGACGGGATGGGTCTTCAAAGACTATGTAAGATCTGGCGAATAGCGGACACAGTCAAGACGGAACCAAGTCAAGGTAGGGCGCCTGAAACCGCAAGGATAAGGGAGGAGTACGCACCGAAAGAGGCGGACCGCACGGTCCGCCTCTTTGGTCTGCGATACTCTAGCTCTTCTGACTGGCCTTGATCCTTGATTCTTAGTTCCCTATGAACATCTGGGTGAACATCATCCCGTAAGGGCCACCCTCGATGATCCCGATTCCAATGCTGTCGAATGCGGGGTTAAGTATGTTTCTACGGTGCCCGTCGCTAAGCATCAGGTTCTTGTGAGCGAGTTCGACTGACTGCGCCCCGGCCAGGTTCTCCCCTGCTGTCCTGTAGGTTATGCCTGCCGCGGCCATCTGGTCAAAGGGTGAACCGTATGTTGGCGACTGATGGGCGAAGTAACCCTTGTCGATCATGTCCTTGCTCTTCAGTCTGGCTTGCTCGGTAAGCCGCGGATCGGCCGCCAGCGGTTTCAGACCTACCTTGGCCCTTTCAGCATTAATTAGGTCAAGCATTTGCTGCTCCAACTCGGTAAGCCCTGTCGCCGGAGGAGCCTCGGGCTCTTTGGGTAGTTCCTGCTCGGGTGGGGTTTCGGGCTGTTCCGGCTCTTGAGGCTGCTCAGGTTCGGCCGGGGGGGGCTCCGGTTTGGAAGGCTGTTCAGCAGGCTGTTCGGCAGGAGGCGTGGATGGCGTAACAGGCTTGGCCGGTTTGGCGATCAATTCCCATGGAAAACTGGTATCCTTAAAGATATCTCTTAGAATTCTCAGAAGCGTTGGCGTGAGGCCCTTGGTGAATACGAAAAGCTTTCCTCTCTGCGGATCGGGCAACACATACCTGTCGCATTGGGACGCGGCAAGCACCGTTCCTGATAGAAGCACGCAGGAAATAAACAGGGCCATCAGCGCTATTGTGGCCTTTTTGAGCTTCATTTTCAGTTACTCCTCCTTTCGGATATGCTGCCAAGCTGTGTAAACATAATATAATATCGGACGAAGTTACAAAAACCTGTCTACCAGGGCTTTTGATGAAAAACGCGGCGGAACGAAAGGCAATCCTGTGGATAACTAAGCATCTCGCCGCGATATGAGGCAATGGTCAGTCTTGGCATACACAAAGATAGGTCCGGCACTCTCGCGGGTGCCGGACCTGAGTCCTATAACCCCAACTTGTTAACCTAGAGGCAGCGGCTTGCAGTCATGCCTGATGTACTGCGCCGACACCCATCCTTCCTGTCCGTTAGGCAACCTTATTCTGACCCAAGTCGGAGTGACTTCTATGACCCCCACGGTGGTGCCCTGGTTCAGTTGGGCTATTACCGCGTAGGTAGTCCCCGGTCCCTGCCTGACGTTGACCAGATTGGCCGTGATGACTCCAGTGCAAGGCGGCTTGTGAGCCCCCAGGCTTACTTTGACCACTACATGCACAAGCCTCGTACGGAATACTCTGGCAGTCACCTGGATGACCTTTGTTACGAAGATCGGATCTCCCGCAGGCGGGACTTCGAAGTTGGCGTGCTCCACGGCAACGCTGACTCTCGCCGTCATTCCCGGCTTAGCCTCGGGAAGCACCACGAACTCAGAGAACGGGATGGTGTAGTGCAGGGTATGCACTTGCTGAGTGGGGTCGTCAAGTGCCTCGTAGATAATCCTCTGAGCTATGGCGCCGTCCACGATAACCTTTCCGGGGGCGACTATGACCCTGCGCACTTCAGGAGTGGAACTGAAGTCCAGGATGGACGCGGCAGCGGGCTTCTCATCGGGCACATCGATAAGTTCCCTGACGATGCCTTGCTGCTTATCCTCACCCAGGACCTCCTGAACGCGAACCAGGTCTTTCAGGACAATGAGTCCCGGAACGCCGGACACCGCTGTGACAACCTGAATCTTCCGGACGCTAATCACCTTGGCGGTAACCTTCAAGATCATGCGGACCATGAGAGTCCGTCCGTCCGGGCCGACATCGATAGATATGAACTCGACCTCAGCGCCCGCGACCACCGTCATGCCGGGTTGGGCTCCAGGAACCTCAACGAACGCCTCGAACGGGATCGTGAAATGAGCGACGTGGACCGATTGCACCGGAACCGCCGCTTCGTAAATGACCCTTAGGCTGATTACCCCGTTCAGGATTATCTTGTTTGGCAAGACGGTCGTCGAGTTAACCTGGACAGTAGCCATGTAGTCAATTACCCTTGCGGCGTTCGGCTTGGCGTCCGGCAACTGGACGCTTTCTCTCAACACAATCTGCGATTCGTTTTCCCCCAAAACCGTCTCCGCGCTGATCATCTCTTTGGTTACCTTGAGTCCGGGGATCCCGAAGACATCGGTGACCACTTCGATGATGACAGTCTGAGTCACGCGAACCGAGAGGGCAGCCACCGCTCGGATGGTTACGGTCCTTCCATCCGGGCTGACCTGGAAGACCGCGTGCTCAATGGTAAGGGTAGGCGTAGCAGTCATCCCGGGCTCCACACCGGGGATTTCCACGAAAGTGCTGAACGGAACCTCGGCATGGAACACGTGCACTGTCTGGGTTTCAGCAGTGGCCTCGTAGATGATGGCGAACTCGATTACACCGTCAACCACGACCTTCCCCGGCAGCACCGTCACCTTGTCTATCCTCGTCTTGGCGACGAAGTCGATGACGGATCTCACCGGGGGTTTCTGCTCGGGCACTGTCACAGGCTGAGAGATTATGACCTGAGAAACGCCCTCCCCCACCACTTCTTCTAACCGTAATTCCTCTCGCTTTACTTCGAGGGTATTCAGAGCTATTACCCTCCTTTCATTGAGGACAAAGAATGCCTGTTGGCTAGAACATACATATGCCGCCTCAGAGGACTTGGTGAAACGGGCGCAAAACCTGCTAGCGTCGGTCCTGAGCCTCTGGACCCCGACTTGGACGGGCCGGCGGAAGGAGGCGGGCTCTTCGAAGAAAGAATCAAGCCGCCGGCGCATGCCGGCGGCTCAATAACGGACAGACGCGTAGAGCCTAAGACTTTACTCCGTCAGCCCTACCGCCTTCACTTCCTTGATCTCGGGTATTTCGTGCTTAAGGATCCGCTCGATCCCTGACTTCAGGGTCATCATCGCGAACGGGCAGCCTCCGCAGCTTCCAACGAGCTTCACCCTGACGACGCCGTCGTCTGAAACGTCAACCAGCTCAACGTCGCCGCCGTCAGCCTGGAGAGAAGGTCTGATTTCGTCCAAGACCTGTTCGACTCTTTCCTTCACTTAGTCTCCTCCTTTTTGCGGGCCTTTGTTGACATTGCGTCAACCGGATCCAGATGTCGCTGCATCCTCATTGTCATACACTTTGTCCTCTTCTTCAATAGCGTCCAGGAACGTCTGGTCATCGGTAAACCTGCGGGCCTGGCTCATGCATAAGGCAATAGTCCTCTTCCTTGCCGCCGCGTCTATCCGGAACGTCTTAGTGGCCAGAAGCAGGTCTTCTCTGTGTAACCGGTCTCTGTCCTTGTCGAAAGCGAATCTTTTCGCCCGCGTCACCAATTCTTCCAGCTCAGCGCAGGAGAAGTTCTTAGTGAGCGGAACGATGGCCTCTTCCAGAAACCCGGCGACTTCCTCAGCAGGAATGTCCATTGGGACCGGCGTTCGCTTGCCGCCCGCCGCGTATCCGAGGTGGACCAAGAGGATCTCCAAGCGGGCCTGTGGGCCGGGATACAGGAACGGTATCTTGTAGTCAAACCGCCCCGCCCTCAAGAAAGCTTCGTCCAGGTGTTCGGGGACGTTTGTCGTCCCCACGATGATGGCCTCCCTGTCCGGGCGCCCCAGCCATTCGAGAAACTGGGAGAAAACCCTCTGGGTCTCTTCTTCCGCGGAGCCCGCCGCCGCGCCGGAACGCTTCCCAAAACGGTCGATTTCGTCCACGAATACAATGGCCGGGGACATCTTCTCCGCCAGCATGATGGCATTCTTCATGTTCTGGCCCGACTCGCCTAGCCATTTGGAGTAGATGTTCTCGGTCACGAGGTTTATGAAGGGCAGTTGAACTTCGCTTGCCAGGGCGTTTGAGAACAAGCTCTTGCCGGTACCTGGCGGGCCGAAGAATAAGAGCCCTTTTGGCAGCCCCAGCCCGAAATGGCGGGCACGCTCGGGCCTCTTCAGCACGTTGATGACATACTTCCTCACGAAGTCCTTTATAGCGTGATAGCCGCCTATGTCCTTGAAACTAAACTGGGGGTCGCGTACCTCAAGCACCCCTGAGCGTTTTACCATCTCGGACTTAAGGGACTTCATAGTGTCAGGCGAGAAGTCCTTGGTCCGCTGGTAGGACTCTAAGAGGACGCTCTCGATCTGGTGAAGGTTGAGCCCCGATAGGGAAACGCTGGCCGCTTCCACTTTCGACGAGTCCAGGCCGACCCCAAGTTCTTCTCCCACCACTTGAATCAAGTTGGCCCGTTCCTCTCTGGTTGACGGGTCAACCGGGATCACGACCACGAACTCCTTGGTGAAGTCGTCCATAATTTTGGAGGCGTCTGACGTAAGGACGAAAACTGTAGAACCTTTCGCGACCACTCGCGGATCGATAGCCCACGCCCTCAGAGCGGCCTGGAAACCGGTCTCGGCCTCTCTGGCTTCCGAAAGGTTTTGGATGATGAACACCGTGGCCGTGGTTTTCAAGAACCCGTCGATCTCTTTGAGGATCCCCTTCAGCTGCGGGATTTCGGTGGTTCCTTCAGGGCGGATCCTGGACGACAGCGCTGTTTGAGTGAGGGCTTTTTTCTTGTAGGGCTCAAAAAGGGGACCGTCCGGGCCTTTTCGCAGAGTCCCCAATCCGTCCCACGGGTCGTACAGAAAAAAGTGCTCTATATTGGAGAACTCCCCTGACGTCAAGACGAATGATTTCAGCTGGTAAATCCTCTTGGGGTCCACCGTCTCGTAACAGATGATTGGGGAGTAATTGGCTTTCCTTTTGAGGATCCCCAAGCGAATCCATGTTTCATCCAGGCGTCTTTCCAATCAGGTTTACCCCTCTTCATTTGCTTCTACGCTTCGCAATTGGTCCGCGTCATCCAATTGTCCGCCGCGTGATGGGATTCCCCGCCCCTCAGGCATGGATCATCCGCACGGAGAACTGAAGCGCACCTCAAGATCCAGTCCTAACTCGCTCAGCATCTTCACCAGCAGGTCTGTTCGTCCGTCCCCCATGCGCTCGTAGAGAGTTATGGTCCTTCTCCCCACTTCGATCTCAAAATAGGAGCCCTGCTTGCATTGCCCGCAAGCAACCGGTTCTTCTGGAATGGCGAACCGGGATTCCGCCGCCGAAGGTTCAACGGACACTTTCACGACAAAGAGACCTTCTTTCTGGTCTCGGACGGTGACGGCACTTCCGCTTCAATTTCGACCATGGTCTTGGGCACAACCGTCACCGGGATCGCCCAAAGGCCCAACTCCCGCAAGAGACCTTGAAGGGCTTCCGCTTCCACGAAGCAATCCTCGCCCACAAACCCCGAGTACTCCAGCTTGAGTTCGCCGTTTTTGCCGATCTCCACGTCAATTCTCTTGGACATCACAGTACTCCCCTGACGAGCACCTTCTTGCCCTCTATGGGATGCTTCACTTCGTCTATCTCCACACTGTAGTTTAGAGCCGCCAGCGCCTTGGTCACGCACAAAGCCGAGTAATTCTGGATGATCCTGTCCTTTATCTCCCCGACAATCCTCTCGTAGCCCCCGTAGTTGTCTGAGATGAAAGTGACTTCTCCGGTCTTTCGGTCAACGTTCACGCCCAGGCCTCTCGGAATATCCGGGCTTGTCAGAGCCCAGTCGCACAAGATCGCCCGGCCGTAGTAATCATGAATGGTGTGGCTTACGTCCAAGTTCATTTCCTCGGCTACGGCGAAAACGGCCTCGTTGAGGATGTCCCAACCCGGATCCTCTTCCACAGGCCGGCCTGCCTCGAGCGCGTTAACCAGTTTGATGTCGGTCTTGTAGGAACTCATATGGCTCATGGTCCTCGCCTCCAGGTGAGCCTGATCTTCTTCTGCAGAAACTCCGCCTTCTCGGCCCTGACCGCCTGCATTTCCCGCAGGATATCCTGAAGCCTTTGCCTCATCGCCATTTGGTCCGAGGCGATCTGGGGCTTGTCGTCCTTCCTCGTTTCGCGGGGGATACTCTCTCGCCTCACTCGGCTCTCGCGAACCATGAGTTCGGCCCTGCACAGCGCCCACCTGGCCCGCGCCTGTTCCTGTCTCCCCTCGTCGGCCTCGGCTTCTACCGTTTTCCACAGTCTTTCAGTTTCAGACCTGAGTTCCGCGTCGCCCTTGGCCGATATTTCTTCCTTCCATTCCAGCACCTTGAGAGACCTAACCCGGGCTGCGCCCCCGGCCTGCTCCCAATCGAGGACGATCTTATTCAGTTTGGCTATCTCGTCATCCGGATCATCGGGACTGCCGGCTTGCTTCCGGTCCGGCTCCGCATCCAAAGGCGCGTTCAGGGCTTTCCATCTTAGGGCCTCAAGCTCGCGGATAAGCCTATCCTCTTCCTCTTCCAAGTTCCAGATCTTTTCGTCATAGGGTCGGGTAAGCGCTGCCAGCCACATGTTCACCGCTATGAAAGAGAGAAGACAAAACGGGCCAAAGGCGAGAGCGGTGGAAATAACAGTGATGGGGAGCATCCCCAACTGGGGCGCCACCTGAAGAGCTATCTGCCTCGCCAAGACCCATGACACCAGCGCGATCACGAAGAGCACCAAGCGCGATTCGAGGGTGTGCTGGTACTTGTTCCGTAAGGCCACTATCCAGGTGTGTCCGAGCCAAACCGAAAAAGCTACGATTACCAGGGTCCACAGCACCCACACGCCCGGACCACCTCCCTCGACTAGCTCTTCGCGGACAGCTCCTCAAGGAAACGCCTAGCCCGCCACAGCTCATCGGCTTCGGGGGCTCTCAGTTCATGGGTTCTTCCGGATTCAAGGATCTGCCTCTCTCCTAAAGTAATCTTGCCCACGACCTCGGCGTTGATACCGTGCTCACGATACGCTTGGCAGAGTTCGGCGCCTCTTGGAGTGGTAACGATCAGGCAGCCGGAAGACACCAACCGCAAGGGGTCGATCTTAGTTAGACTAGCTATCGCCCGGGTGGATTCTAGGATAGGTATGCGGTCGGTTTCAACCACTGCTCCGGTGCCGGAAGCTTCACAGATCTCGTAGATGGCTCCCAGGACGCCGCCTTCGGTGGCGTCGTGGCAACCGGTCGCCCCGTTGGCTAGAGCGATCTGTCCATCCAAGGTCACGCTGACCTTGTCCATAAGTTGAGAAGCGGAATCCAGGGTCTCGGGGCTTAGATGCCGGGACAACACTTCCCTGAAGTCCTTTGCCAGGATGGCTGTCCCTTCCATCCCGGCCCATTTGGTGACAACAATATCGTCTCCGGGCCTGGCTCCCGACGCGCTCAAAACCCGGCCGTTCCTCGTCTTGCCAATGGCGGTGACGCTTATGATAGGCTTGGAAAGCCCCGGCGTGACCTCGCTGTGCCCTCCTGCCACCGCCACGTTCTCCTCGGCACAGGCCTTATGTATGTCTTCCATCAGGCAGGAAAGATCCGTATCGGTGAACCCTTCCGGCAAGAGAAGAGTCACCAGGATGCATACGGGTTCGGCCCCACAAGCGCCAATGTCATTTACGGCCACTTTTACTGCCAGCCAACCGGCCCTTTCCGCCGCGCCGGTTATCGGGTCCGTGGAAACCACCAGCATCTCAGACCCAACGTCAACAACCGCGGCGTCTTCACCGATCGCGGGCTTCACTACTACCTCTTTCCGGTGGGCGCCTTGACGGGTAAAAACCAGTTCCTGAAGAAGTCTTGGGGGTATCTTTCCGGTGTTAAGTGTGTTATTCACGGGATGGTTCCTCCGAACTGGAGCTTGTTTGCTCGCAGTAATTATAACATCCGCTTCCATCTGGTAACATTGTACGGAGGCCTTCTCAGGGCGTCTTGGGAGGAGTGAGGACATGCTGAAAGTCATTGGCGGCGAGTTCCGCGGGAGGAACCTGTACTCGGTACCGGGCGAAGACACAAGGCCGCCTCTGGCCAGAGTCAGGGCAGCTGTAGCCAACGTGCTTGTGGAATACATAGATGACGCCAGAATTCTGGACTTGTTCGCGGGAACAGGAAGCTACTCCATTGAACTCCTGTCCCGGGGCGCCTCGTTCGCCACTTGCATAGACAAGAGCCCTAAGGCCGTTGAGATCATCCGCAAGAACGTGTCTTCCCTTGGCCTGACCGGGCGACTCCGTGTGATTTGCGGAGACTCCATCCGCCTCATCGGGACGATGGACAACGGAATGGAAAACTACCGCATAGTCATCGTCGCTCCCCCCTACTTCGCTGGCCTGGACAAGGCGGCCATGGACCTTTTAGGCAAGTCTCGCCTTGTGGAACCCGCCGGTATCGTGGTGCTCCAACAGCACAAGAAGGAGCCTCACGCCGAGGCGTACGGCAACCTCCGCCTCCGGAAAACCTACGCCTACGGGGAGACCAAGATTTCAACCTACCTGGTGAGCCAGCAAGTTCAGTGAAGCGCGTAGGCCAGCGGAAACACCGTCCTGGCGGTTATTGAATAGGCGTTTCCCCTTTTCTGGACCTCACCCCAAACGCCGAGCGGAATCAAACGCCCGGGAAAAAGGTATTTTCCGTAACGCTCGTACACGTTTTCAAAGCAAGTGACATCAATAAGGCCCTTCTCGTCTTCGAGGGACAGAAACACCACTGTTTTGCCGCTCCTGGTAGGAGGCCGGTGCGGCCTCACAGGGATTCCGCCCACCTTAACGAATTCGCCCGGCTTAAGCCGCGGCACATCGTCGCTCCTTACAAACCCCTTCTGGTCCAAGCCCCGCCTGCACACTTCCATCGGATGCCCGGACACTCCCATACCCAGGATCTCGTACTCGAAACGGATCTTCTCGGCCAAAGAGAAGTCAACCCCGTCCGGAGGGGTACGAACCATGTCAGGCTCGGTCACAAGGCTTTCCGATTGCCATTCGGGAGCCAAGTCCCGGCTCCGGTCAGACAAAGCCCAGAGAAGGCGTTTCCGGGAAACGCCGAATTCATCGAAGGCGCCGCACAGGATCAGCGCCCTGACAGTAGGCAAGTCGAAACGGGTCCTCCTGTCAAAGTCCCGGAAAGAAGTGTAAGGCCCGGCTCTCTCCCGCTCGGATACCAACGTCTCCATGTCCCTCTTCGCCATGCCGTTTATGAACTTCAGGGGGAGGCGGATCTGGCCGTCTTTCACGACAACATCCTTACATGAGTGGTTCACCGACGGGCCCAAAACCGCTACGCCGTGCCTCCTGGCTTCCACGCACACAGTAGACAACGGGTAGAACCCCATGGGCTCGTTATTGAGGATCGCGGCGAAAAACTCGGCTGGGTAATGCTCAATGAGGTACGCGGTCTTGTAAGCGGTCGTTCCGAACGCCCTGGCGTGGGCCTCACAAAACCCGTAGCTGGCATAGCCTTTTATACACTGAAATATGGCTTCGGCGGTCTCTTCGGACACGCCTCGTTCCGTGGCCTTTCGAATGAACAGCTTCCCTATCTTGTTCATTTCCTCCCCGGACCTCATGTGGGTCATGACCCGCCGTAACCCGTCGGCCTCTCCCGGAGTGAACCCGGCGATTGTGGTCGCGATCTCTATAACCTGCTCCTGAAAGAGGATGACTCCGTAGGTCTTCTTCAAAATAGGCTCTAGCCTGGGGTCCAAGTAGGTCACCGGCTCGAGGCCTTGGCGCCTCTTGATGAAGGGCTCAACCATATCTCCTTTTATCGGACCCGGCCGTATGAGCGCCACGCTGGCAACGATGTCCTCAATGTTGTCGGCGTTGAGCCTGGATTGGAGGGCTCGCTGAGCGGGGCTTTCAAGTTGAAAGACTCCCACAGTGTCGCCGGTCCGCAGCCTGGCGTAAGTCCGCTCGTCGTCAAGGGGTATCTTGTCGTAGTCCACGAGAGCGCCTTCCTTAAGGTAACCCAGGGAATCCTCAACCGCGCCCAGGGTCCTCAGGGACAAAAGGTCTATTTTGACCAAGCCCAGGTCTTCAACGTCGTCTTTGTCAAACTGGACTATGGTGACCCCTTTCGCGGACCTCTCAATGGGGCTTAGCCAGTTTACAGGGTTTCTGGAAATGACCAGGCCACCAAGGTGCGTGCTGAGAAACCTGGGGAGATCGACGATCCTTTCGGCGGCTTGAAGAAGCGCTTTTACCTTCTTCTCGGGTATAGCCAGGCCCTTGAATTCAGGGAGCATAGAGAAAGCCTGGCTAACGGGGATCGAGCGCATATACGGGAGCCTCTTGGCTATGGAATCAACTTCTTCAGGCGAATAGCCCATGACCTTCCCCACGTCTCTTATGGCGGACCGTCCCTGAAACGTGTTGTAGGTAGCGACAGCGGCAACGTGATTGTGCCCGTACTTCTTGTAGACGTAGGCTGACACCTCATCTCTTCTCCGCGCGTCAAAGTCCACATCTATATCGGGTTTCTCGCCCCGTTCGAGGCTCATGAACCTCTCGAACAACAGGTTTTGGGCTATGGGGTCAACATCGGTTATCCCGAGGCAAAAAGCGACCGCCGAGTCCGCGGCCGAACCCCTTCCGGCGTGCCTGATTCCTGCATTTTGAGCGAATCTCACCAGGTCCCAGACCACGAGGAAATAATCCTCATAACCCAGCTTCTCGATGACGTACAGTTCGTGGTCCAGGCGGGACCGTATTTTCTCGGTAATGCGCCCGTATCGGGATATAGCGCCTTCCGAAACCAGGTGGCGGAGAAACTCTCTTGCCGAACCGTATTCCCGAGGAAAATCAAATGCCGGGAAAGTGGACTCTCCGAGTTCCAAGGGGGAACCGCATTCTCCCGCTATCTCCGAGGTCATGCTCACGGCCTCTCTGTACTCCCCGAACTCCCGGTACATTTCATCTTGGCTCTTCAAGTAGTTTTCCGCGTTCAAACGCCTCTCCGGGTGCACGTCCTCGAGTCTGGTAAGGGTTCTGATACAAGTGAGGATATCGTGGATAGGGAAATCCTCTTTGCTTACGTAATGAACGTTGTTGGTGGCCACTGCGCGAAGACCCCTGGACTTGGCCAACTCGGATAGAGCTTTGTTGAGCCCCGAAGAACCCGGCAGAGCGGTCTCGGACAATTCCACGACAACGGATTCCTTCCCCCAGATATCCTCGAAGGTTTCAATAACCCTTCTGGCCTGGTCAAAGTTCCGTCTCAAGATGAGAGATGGGATCAAGCCGCGCCGGCAACCGGTGAGAACGATTAGCCCCTCCGGGTATTTCCTGAGGGTATCCAGGCTGACTTTGGGTTCCTTTCTCTCGTTTCCGAGGTGAGCCTCGGTCAAGATAGCGCACAAGTTCCTGTATCCCCGGTTATCCCTGCACAACACCGTCAAATGACTGGCGTCTTCCATGGTCAGCTCGCACCCGATTATCGGCTTTATCCCGAATCGCTTCGCCGCCTTGATGAAACGGACCGTGGCGGACAAGTTGTTATGGTCGGTAATGGCCATTGCGTCCATGCCTAATTCAGCGGCCTTCCCCACCAAATCGGGTATCCGCGAGGCGCCGTCTTGAAAAGAAAAGGGACTATGGACGTGCAGATGGACAAACATTTTTAATCGTAAACCTTATAGAGGTTCCAGCGATTTTTCTCCGTATAGACTTCGTAAATTCCTCCCTCGCGAGACAAAACTCTAAAGAACAATTTCTCGGTGTCGTCTTCCCACCAGCGTCCAATTTCCTTCCACTTGTCTATTACAGTGGAGACGTTAACCCACCGTTTGAACCAGAAGAACCGTTTGGGCGCATCCTTTTCGGCTACCATAAGCACAGGCTGGTCAACTATTTTGGACACCTTATATCAACTCCGTTCCTTGAAGGTTATCAAGGTCGTCGTTCTCGGTGAGGTCTCCGCACCGGACCGGGGCCTTCGCGCCTCGCCGCCCGGTCTATCCCGCGCGATTTAGCTGCCTACCGCTTGCTCCGGAGCGATCCTCATAGGATCCCAGATAGAAAGCATTTGCTCACGCCTTAAGACTTCAGGCTTGAAACGTCTGTCTTCCTTGTCCTTCTTCCCCCAAGTGACCGCATTGTGCCCGAACTTGCTTTCGAGCCCGTCTAAGGCAAGGCCTAAAGATACCGGAATAGCCCGGGTTTCCGTTTCGCGATCCAAAGGCCCAAACAAAGAGATGGGTTTTGAGAACACAGGGGAAAGATCTGAAAGGGTCAGGCAAAACCCTGTCACAGACGGGTTTTGCGGTACCTGCGTCCCGGCTTCGAGGATCATCTCTTCAAGAAGGCTCTTGACCGCCAAACGAATAGACGGCAACGAACACGCGGTTCTGGCCAACTTCTTTTGCCGTGAGAGAACCGGAAAGTCGCCGTTAAGGGACAACCGGATGGTCCGGCACCCTAGCCCCTTCTCTGAAAGTTCCCGGGCTATTTCTCCCAGTTTGGGTTCTAACATTTCGATGCAGGGCACAACCGGCTCCTGAAAATCGGCCTCCCGGGTTATGGACATAGGAGGGTAAAGCGGCTTCACCCTGGACCGGTCTTCGCCATTTGCCCACTCCTTAATCGGGTAAGCCCAGTCACCGATTTGCCGTGAAAGATCGTAAGCGCTGATTTTCTGGAGATCTTTAATCCTTTTGAGCCCCAAAGAAGTAAGGGTGAAAATGACTTCCGCGGGAACTTGCCACAAAAGTTTTATGGGAGCGTTGGCTAGAAAGACCTTCTCCTTGCCGGCTTCAATATCCGCCCACAGGTAGTCTTCGGCTTGCTTTAGGCTTCCCCACCCAACTTTTCCAGGAAATAACTTTTGGTTCGACGCGTATTGCTCAGATATCCAGATGGCCGCGGACTTAGCCAGCATTTTCGAACGGCTGCTCCCCACGAACGCTTTGGCGAACATGCCGCTTAAGGAAGGGAAATAAGACACTACCGGAGTTTCTTGAGGCAAATCAATGAAAACTCCGCTTCCGTCTTCCGACGGTTCCAAAAGCGGGCTGGCGGTAGAAAGCGCGTCGAGTATGCCTTTTAAGTGGCCGATATCATCTCCCGCGCTCTTAATCACCTGGCACCCCGGAGCCGCGATTTTTGCCTGCCGGAGTGTATCCCCTGGCCTAACCCCGCTTCTCCAGGCCTTTTCGTCGCAATCTTGAACTAAGCTCCCGCTCATAACCACTAAAGGAACTTCCGGGTTTAGGTTTCGGGACAACCTTTCCCAATGCGCTTTCGCCCCTATGAAAGTGAGGTATGATACTACTTGACCCATTGCGATCACCTGTTTGTATAGAACGTCCGTTCGTATTTTATGTCCTCTGTTCGTGGGTGTCAATCAGGAAACATAAGGAAAAGGGGTTTCGGAACTGCCGGAGAAGTCTATCCACCGTCCGGCTCATAACACTGAGGTTAGCTGACTCTTAAGCGCTCTTAACGAAAGGGGTCGTGAAATGACTCAACG
>DULO01000083.1 GCA_012840345.1 Candidatus Fermentithermobacillaceae bacterium | reverse complement strand
TCTGGGGCATGGTGCCGTCAGCGGCCGAAACCACCAGGATAGCTCCGTCCATCTGGGCCGCTCCGGTGATCATGTTCTTAATGTAGTCAGCGTGTCCCGGGCAGTCCACGTGAGCGTAGTGACGCTTCTCGGTCTCGTACTCAACGTGGGAAGCGGAAATCGTGATTCCTCTGGCCTTCTCTTCGGGGGCCTTGTCGATCTGGTCGAACGGAGTGAACTCCGCGTTCCCTTTCGCGGCCATAACCCTGGTGATCGCCGCCGTAAGCGTCGTCTTGCCGTGGTCGATATGTCCGATGGTGCCAACATTCACGTGGGGTTTCGTTCTTTCGAACTTCTTCTTAGCCATTTGCTGCCAAATCCTCCTTTGTTAGTTCACCAACAAAAAAGTGCTTACGGAAAACTCAAAACCCGACCTGTCCCAAGTACCTGGCGATTATCTTTTCCGCCTCGGCCGGAGGGACTACATCGTAACCCGAAAACTGCATGGTATAGGTGCCGCGGCCCTGGGTCTTGGACCTAAGGTCCGTAGCGTAACCGAACATGGCCGAAAGCGGTACCAAGCCGTCGATGATCTCGTAGGTCTCCCTGCTCTCCAGGCCCTGGATCTGGCCTCTCTTGCTGTTTAGGTCGGCCAGCACTTCTCCCAGGTAGTCGGAAGGCGTCGAAACCTCAACCTTCATGATGGGCTCAAGCAGCACGCACTTGGCCTTGGACAGGGCGTCCTTCATGGCCATGGAACCTGCCACTTTGAAAGCCAGCTCTGACGAGTCAACCTCGTGATAGGAACCGTCAAGAAGCGTTACCTTGACGTCCACAACCGGGTTGCCGGCCATGGAGCCGCTCTCCAGAGCCTCCTTGACTCCGGCTTGAACCGCGGGGATAAACTCGGCCGGTATGACGCCGCCCTTGACAGCATCCTCAAAAATAAAGCCGCTTCCCCTGGGCAAAGGTTCGACCCGGATCTTGGCGTGACCGTATTGCCCGTGTCCGCCGGTCTGCCTGACGAACTTGCCTTCACCCTCAACGGGCTCGACGATGGTCTCCTTGTACGCTACCTGCGGACGTCCTACCGCGGCCTTGACTCCGAATTCCCTCAAGAGCCTGTCAACAATAATCTCCAGGTGCAACTCTCCCATGCCCTCGATGAGGGTCTGCCCGATCTCCTCGTCGGTCTTGAAGGTAAATGTCGGGTCTTCTTCGGCCAGTTTGACCAAAGCCGCCGACAATTTGTCCTGGTCCGCCCGAGTGCTGGGCTCTATAGCCACGGAAATGACGGGCTCGGGGAACGCGATGGATTCCAGTATTATGGGGTGCTTTTCATCGCACAGCGTGTCCCCTGTAGTGGTGTACTTCAGCGCGACAGTCGCGACGATGTCTCCGGTGGAAACCACTTCCACGTCTTCCCTGTGGTTGGCGTGCATCAAGAGGATCCTCTGAATCCGTTCGTTCCTGCCTTTGCTCGAATTGTACACGTACGACCTCGCGTTCAAGGTCCCCGAGTACACACGGAAATAGGTGAGCCGCCCGACGTAGGGGTCGGTCATCACCTTAAAAGCCAAGGCGCAGAAGGGTTCGTCGTCCGACGGGGCGCGGCGCTCTACCTTTGAGCCGTCGACGCTCATTCCTTCAACCGGAGGAACGTCCAAGGGAGACGGGAGGTAGTCAACGATCGCGTCCAAGAGTCTCTGAACGCCCTTGTTCCTGAAGGAAGAACCGCAAAGGCAAGGGACTATCTTGTTCTCAATGGTGCCTTTCCTCAAGGCTTTCCTTATTGAGTCCTCTGAGACCTCGGTGCCGCTCACATAGGCTTCCAGGATGGCGTCATCAAAATCGGAGGCGGCGGAAATGAGCCTTTCCCGGTACTCCTCGTACAGCTCCTGCATGTCGATAGGTACCGGCGCCTCTTCGATCTCCAGGCCCAAATCGTCTTTCCAGTAATAGGCCTTGCCCGTCACGACGTCGACAACGCCCCTGAACCGGTCCTCTGAACCGATAGGGAGCGTCAATACTACCGGGTTGGCGCCCAACTTGGTCTCGATCATGCTGTAAGACCGGTAGAAGTCGGCGCCCACCGCGTCCATCTTGTTGATGTAGGCGATCCTCGGGATCCTGTAGCGGTCAGCTTGCCGCCATACGGTCTCTGACTGGGGTTCGACGCCGCCCTTAGCGCAAAAGATCGCTACGGCACCGTCCAGAACCCTTAAACTGCGCTCTACTTCGGCTGTGAAGTCAACGTGCCCTGGCGTATCTATTATATTGATTCGAACATCTTTCCAGTGGCACGTCGTAGCGGCCGAAGTGATGGTAATCCCGCGCTCCTGCTCTTGGACCATCCAGTCCATGGTCGCGGAGCCCTGGTCAACCTCACCCATCCGGTGCACTTTTCCCGTGTAAAACAGAATGCGCTCGGTAGTTGTGGTCTTTCCGGCGTCTATGTGAGCCATTATTCCGATGTTCCTGATCCGCTCTATTGGAAAAGCCCCTTGCGGCATCGAATTCCCCCCTTTCCTTCCAGAGTCAAATAAGGCAGCCTACCACCTGTAGTGAGCGAAAGCCCTGTTGGCCTCAGCCATACGGTGCATATCTTCCTTGCGCTTTACCGTGGACCCGGTGTTGTTGGCCGCGTCCAAAATCTCAGCGGCTAACCGGTTTTCCATCCCGCGCTCGTTTCTATCCCTCGCGAAGTCCACCAGCCAGCGGATGGCCAGAGACAGCCTGCGCTCACTCCGAACTTCCACCGGAACCTGATAGGTAGCGCCGCCTACACGGCGAGGCCTTACCTCAAGAACCGGCATGGCATTTTTTATTGCCGCATCGAGCACCTCAAGAGGGTCCTTCCCGGTCTTCTCCTGAATGATGTTCATCGCGTTGTACATGATCTTGCGGGCGACAGCTTTCTCCCCGCTTTTCATGATCTTGTTGGTCAGCCTGGTTACCAGCACCGAATTGTACTTCGGGTCCGGCGTCCACTTTCTGGCCGGTGCTCCACCTCTTCTGGGCATTACATCATTCCTCCGAAAGGTTTACTTCTTGGGTTTCTTGGCGCCGTAGAGAGACCGGCCTTGCTTCCTGTCGGCAACCCCGGCGGCGTCCAACGTACCCCTGACGATGTGGTAACGAACGCCCGGAAGGTCCCGAACACGTCCGCCCCTCACCAAAACAACCGAGTGCTCCTGCAAATTGTGCCCGATTCCAGGGATATAGGCAGTGACCTCAATACCGTTGGAGAGGCGCACGCGGGCGATCTTCCTCAAAGCCGAGTTCGGTTTCTTTGGCTGCGTGGTCCGGACGACGGTGCATACTCCCCGCTTAAAGGGGTTCCCGCGCAGGGCACGCGACTTGGACTTCTCCGCGACATCCTGCCTTCCCTGACGGACCAGCTGGTTAATGGTCGGCAACTTCAAACCCCCTTTGACCCGTAAGCGTCTATTCTATAGTTCCCTTGGGCGATTTCAGGACGGCACACGCCGCCGCGCCGACCCGAAGCCCGCAAAACTCACCTAGTTCCTTCATTGTCTCGGCGTACTCTACCTCGATGCCTTTTCTCCTACAAGCTTCGAGCAGGTTCCGCACTACGCGGTCTTCCGCGTCCTTTGCCACCAACACTTTTTGTACGAGATCATTTTGCACTGCCCTCTCGACAGCCTTTACTCCGGCTACGCGTTGGTCGCGGCGCGTCTTTTTCGCTTGTCTTCCAGTGGCAGGGCTAAAAGACAACACTAATCCCTCCTGCGTTCGCCGAAAAAACACGCCTAATGAGTTTAGCACCGCGTAGATCAGGTGTCAACAATCACAAAAACCGCACTTAATTAGGGAAGTTTAGACACGCCTATCCCCGGTTGGGGCCGCGGCTCCCTCCCGTCTGGCGGTGCCCTAGCCGCCTCGCCCCGGAGGTACCGGTCCCCCCGACAGCGTGTCCCAGGATCTCCGAATCCTTGTCATATCTCTCCACGAGCCTGGGGAACTTGCTAAACAGCCGGTGGACTAAGGCCGAGTAAACCGTGTCGAAGTAGAACCCCTCAGACGATGCCCTCATGAACCCGGGCGCGCGCCGCTCTAACCATGAGAATATGCGGGTCCGGTTGGCCACCAGCAAGACTCCCACAAAAGACGCTAACAATGACAGGTATAGAGCCGGGCTGGCCAGGGTCTCTTGGACAAGGTCTCCCACACTTACGGCATGAACATGATGGCCGGTGGAAACCGCGACTCCCCCGCTCTGAACGCCGATCAGCAACCACGAGGTGAACGTCCCCACGGCCAAGACGGCCATGGGAACCAGCATCAAAGGATGAGCCTCGTGGGCGCGGCTCGCTGCCGGAGAGACACTTCCGCCGAACACAGAGAGGTATGATCTCCAAGAGTAGGTGAAGGTCGTGATGGCGCCCAACACAGCTATGCCCAGGGGCAAGTAAGCCCTATGCTCCAAAGCGGTGGCAAGAATCATATCCTTAGAAAAGAAGCCGCTGAAAAGCGGGATTCCGGAAAGGCCCATAACCCCGAAGAGGAACAGGACTCCCGTGATGGGCATCTTCTTTCCGACCCCGCTCATCTCGGCAATATCCTTAGTGCCGGTTTCGTGGATGACCGCTCCCGCCGCCATGAACAACAGCGCCTTAAACACGGCGTGGGACACCAGGTGAAACTGGCTTGCCAACACTCCGCCGCTCCCCAAGGCAAAGAACATGTAGCCTATCTGGCTCATGGTGGAATAGGCCAGCATCTTCTTTAGGTGCCTGGCCGCGAGAGCCTCCAAAGCGGCGAGGATCAGTGTCGTCGCGCCCACCCACATCACTGTTACGGCCCAACCCGGGACTTCCTTGAAGGCCGGGTACATCTTTGCCAACAGGAACGCCCCTCCGTTAACCATGGTGGCCGCGTCGATCAAGGCTGAGGCCGATGATGGAGATTCCATAACGTCAGGCAGCCACACCTGCATCGGAATCTGGGCGGACTTGCCTATTGCTCCTACCAGCATCAAGAAGGCCGCGGCGGTTAACGCCCCATGGGGAATAGTCCCGTCGGCGGCTTTGGAGATGATGGTCGCTATATCAAACGTGTGAGGCACGGTTGCCGCGTAGAGGACCATCGTGCCGCCGAACAAGCCTATGTCGGCGATCACGCTCATCAGGAGGCCTTTTCGGGCACCCGCCACAGCTTTCGGATCGTCTTTGTTGAACCCAATTAGAGACAGGCCCGCCGCTTCGCAGATTTCCCAGAATGCGCACAGCCAAAGCAAGTTCCCCGACAAAGACTGGCCGCTCATGGCGCCGATCACCAACAGCACCAGCGCGTAATACTTGCTCTTTCCGTGCTCGTGGGCCATGTAAGCGACTGAGTAGATGAGTACGAGGGCGCCGATGACCGATGCCGTGCCTGCCATGAAAGCTCCGAGCCCGTCGGAGACCACCGGAAGTCCGAGACCCCTTACTGTAACAAGGGTCTTCCCTCCGGCCATATCTCTTATCATTAGAGCCGCGAATGCCGCCCCCAACAGGCCAAACAGAACCGCGATGCCTGGAACCAACTTTTCTCTTTTGGAGCCGGCTATCGTCACGACGGCCGCTCCCACGAAAGGTAGCCCGATCACCCACAAGCTTGGGGATAAGCTGCCCACAGTAACCACCTTCGGATCGGTTAGTGAATCAAGACTCTATGGCACAATAAAAAAGCCGCGGGCAACATGCCAAAGTGCCCCTAAACAGCTTGAATAATGATAGCACTCCCTCGATTCATCTTCAACTGGAGGAAGCTTCCCTTGCCGCGGAGCTACCAGATACTGAATCTCACAACTAAGCCCGGGAGTCATCAACAGCTGACGACTGTCGCCCACGGAGTCGTCAGCCAAAGACGACTTCGCCTCGCAGAGTCATCAGTTCTATACACCCAGTCTCGGTGAAGAAGCGACGTGCCCATGTCTTATCTACAGAGGTGGCTTGATTGCAAACAGCAGGGCGGCAAGACACAAAGTCCTGCCGCCAAAAACTCTGCCAATCAAGGACTCTTACGGACTGGCAAACACCCAGGCTTCCATCTCGTCGGGCAAGCTTGTCGCGGTCACGTCCACGCTGTTCGGCACGTTCTTGACTGTCTTGAACGCGCTCAGGAAACTCTCGGGCCCGCCTATCGGCCAATCCGGTATGTAGCCCGTCTTGTAGTGCATGGGAATGACCAACCGGGGTTTCAACGCTTGTGTGACCTTGAGCGCCTTGTCTGGTCCGATGGTGTAGTAACCCCCGACCGGCACCAAGAGCACGTCACAGGGGCCTATCTCAGAGACGGCTTCTTGGTCCAACTCGTGCCCGAGGTCGCCCAGATGGACTACCTTAAGCCCGCCCACGTCCATGACGAATACCGCGTTCTGTCCCCTCTTGGACCCGCCCGCTCCGTCATGATAGGTCGGGACCGTGCGCAACGTCACGTCGCCTACGGTCTCGGTGAGCCTTTGCGCCTGGTTGTCCTTTAGCCCGCGAAGCACCTTGGGGGATCCCTTGACGCCCGCAAGGTCGTTATGGTCGAAGTGCTCGTGGGACATGGTCACCACGTCGCACTCCTCAGAAACCGGAGGGTAAGGAACGCTTTTGTCGAACGGGTCGCAGATTACCCTGACCCCTCCCGGCGACACCAACAAGAACGAGGCATGACCCAACCACTTGATTCTCATTCTCATTTCCTCCTTCGCGCCGGCGGGACGGATACCCCTTCGCCGGTCATGATGCGATCTCAACAGGTCTTTTCGCACCCATACGGCCGGATCCCTACCATTATTCCACCCTATTCCCTGAAGGGGCTCCCGGGGCGGAGACCCTCCAGGAGAACCCCGGTTAAAGAACCTCTATTAATAAGAAGGGACCGGTTCGTTGACGAACCGGTCCCGTTTATCCTTATACTCTACATGCTCTACCGGGTATCTCGGGACAGGGCGTCTTCGGCCCAGTTAACCGCTCACCCGGCCTGCCGGATGCCTTCCTTGGACTGCCGCCGGCCGCGGATGCCGTCACCGGTCACCATCCGAGTCGCCGTCCGCGCCTCCAGACGCGATGGCGGCCTCGTGGTCCATGATCTCCTGCTCGGTGGCGATATCCATCATGTTGTACCTTTGCATACCTGTCCCCGCGGGGATCAGCTTGCCTATGATGACGTTCTCCTTGAGACCCAGCAAGTGGTCGACGCGGCCCTTAACCGCGGCTTCGGTCAAGACCCTTGTGGTCTCCTGGAAGGACGCCGCCGACAAGAACGACTCGGTTGCCAACGATGCCTTGGTGATTCCGAGGATCACAGGTTTCCCGACCGCAGGTTCGCCGCCTTCCTCGAACGCCTTGGCGTTGGCGTCGGCGAACTCGTGGACGTCCACAACTCCTCCGGGCAGGAGGTCGGTGTCGCCCGGCTCGTCAACCCTGATCTTCCTTATCATCTGTCTCACGATGGTCTCAATGTGCTTGTCGGCGATATCGATACCCTGCAGGCGGTAGACCCGCTGCACTTCGCTCAAGAGGTACTCCTCGACGGCTCTTACGCCCTTCACCCTCAAGAGGTCGTGGGGGTTCACAGAACCTTCGGTGAGGACATCTCCAGGCTCGACCGTCTGTCCTGTGTTGACCTTGATGAGCGCGCCGTAGGGCACTACCGTGGTGCTCACATCCCCCTCCGGAGAGGTGATGCGGATCTCCCTCTTGCGGTCGCCTTCAATGACCTCCACCAAGCCGCCAATCTCGGCGATCGCCGCCTGACCCTTGGGCTTGCGCGCCTCAAATAGCTCCTCGACACGAGGCAGACCTTGGGTGATGTCTTCGCCCGCGATTCCGCCCAAGTGGAATGTACGCAAGGTAAGCTGGGTACCCGGCTCTCCGATGGACTGGGCGGCGATAATCCCAACCGCCTCGCCTATCTCAACGGTAGTGCCGGTCGCCAGGTTCCTGCCGTAGCATTTCACGCATACGCCGTGCCTGGTCTCGCAGGTGAGAACGGACCTCACCTCGACCTCCTTGATGCCGGCCTCGATTATGCGGTCCGCGATCTCGCTGGAGATCTCCTCGTCAGGAGTGCACAGGACTTCCCCGGTCTCCGGATGTACTACGTCGTGGACCGGGAAGCGCCCTATGATCCTGTCCTTCAGTCCTTCGATGAGCTCTCCGTCGATCTTGATCTCCCGGGCGATTATGCCGGTCTCGGTACCGCAGTCTTCTTCGCGGACAATCACGTCTTGGGCAACGTCAACCAGACGCCTGGTCAGGTAACCGGAGTCGGCTGTACGAAGCGCCGTGTCCACAAGACCTTTCCTTTGTCCGTGAGTGGAAGTGAAGTACTCCAAAACCGTGAGGCCTTCGCGGTAGTTGGACAAAACGGGCTGCTCTACCATGCGTCCCGACGGGTCCACCACGATGCCCCTCATGCCGCCCAACTGGGATATCTGCTGCATGTTACCTCTGGCGCCCGACGCCACCATGATCATTACCGGGTTGCGCTCGTCGAACGCCTTCTTCATCGCGTCGGTAACTTTATCGGTGGTCTCACGCCAGATGGATATGATCCGGTCGTATCTCTCTTCGGCGGTAAGGAACCCCATCTGGTACTGGTTTTCGATCTCGTCCACCCTGGCCTGGGCTTCCTTAAGCAACCCGGCCTTCTCTTCCGGCACCACGATGTCTTCGATGCCTATGGTCGAGCCGGCCTGAGTTGAGTAGCGGAACCCGAGTTCCTTGATGCCGTCCAGCATCTTCGCGGCTTCTTCCATGCCGTACTTCTGGATGCACTGGGTGACGATCTTGCCCAGGGGCTTCCTGTCCACCACGTAGTTCACGAACCTGAGGGTCTCCGGCAAGACGCTGTTAAAGATGCATCGTCCGGCCGAAGTCTCAATGCGCTCCGTGCCCCCGTCCTTGCGCAGCCGAACCACGATGCGCTCATGGAGCTTTATGGCGCCTGCCTCGAACGCCAGGATGGCGGCGTCAGGCGACTCAAAGCGCTTTAGCTCCTTAACATCCCGGTTGTCATTGTCTATCAGCGTCAGGTAATAGACGCCCAAGACGACGTCCTTCTGAGGCGTAATAGAGGGCGTCCCGTCTTTGGGCAACAGCAGGTTGTGGTTTGACGCCATCAAGATCCTGGCCTCAGCCTGCGCTTCAGCCGACAGCGGCACGTGGACCGGCATCTGGTCGCCGTCAAAGTCAGCGTTGTACGGCGGGCAAACCAGCGGATGGATCTGTATGGCGCGCCCTTCCACCAAGACAGGTTCAAACGCCTGGATGGACAGCCTGTGAAGCGTCGGCGCACGGTTTAGGAGCACCATGTGCTCTTTGATGACTTCCTCAAGGACATCCCATACTTCCGGCCTCGCCCGCTCCACAAGCCTGCGGGCGCTCTTGATGTTGTGGGCTTCGCCCTGCTCAACAAGCTTCTTCATTACAAAGGGCTTGAACAGCTCCAAAGCCATTTCCTTGGGCAGTCCGCACTGGTGGAACTTCAGGTTGGGGCCGACCACGATAACCGAACGGCCCGAGTAGTCCACGCGCTTGCCCAGGAGGTTCTGGCGGAACCGGCCCTGCTTACCCTTGAGCATGTCTGAAAGGGACTTGAGCGGCCTTTGGCCCGGCCCGGTAACCGGACGACCCCGGCGGCCGTTGTCTATCAAGGCGTCCACGGCCTCTTGGAGCATCCTCTTCTCGTTCCTCACGATGATGTCGGGAGCTCCCAGGTCCAAAAGCCTCTTAAGCCTGTTGTTCCGGTTGATGACCCTTCGATACAGGTCGTTAAGGTCGGAAGTGGCGAACCGTCCGCCGTCCAGCTGCACCATGGGCCGCAAGTCAGGCGGGATAACCGGAATCACGTCAAGGATCATCCACTCAGGCTTGTTCCCTGACTTCTTGAACCCTTCCACGACTTCCAGGCGCCGGATGGCCCTAACCTTGCGCTGGCCGCTGGCCGACTTGGCCTCGTTCCTGAGCTCCTCGCTGAGCTTATCCAGGTCGATTTGCTGGAGGAGCTCCTTTATGGCTTCAGCGCCCATCCCGGCCCTGAAACGGTTGCCGTACTTCTCCCTGGCTTCGCGGTACTCTGTCTCGGAAAGCACCTGCTTGTAGCTTAGTCCTTCGCAATCGCCGGGATCAGTAACGATGTAGGCGGCGAAATACAGTATCCTCTCCAAGACTCGGGGCGACATATCCAATAGAAGCCCCATTCTGGACGGAACTCCTTTGAAGTACCAGATATGGGACACAGGGCTGGCCAACTCGATATGCCCCATGCGCTCGCGGCGAACCTTGGCTCTGGTGACTTCAACGCCACACTTGTCGCATACGACGCCCTTGTACCTGATTCTCTTATACTTGCCGCAATAGCATTCCCAGTCCTTCATTGGCCCGAAAATACGCTCGCAGAACAGGCCGTCTCGTTCAGGCTTCAGCGTTCTATAGTTCAAAGTCTCAGGCTTCTTGACCTCGCCGTGAGACCATTCACGTATCTTCTCGGGTGATGCCAAGGAAATGCGGATAGCCGAAAAGTTGTTGACGTCCACTTTCACATCCCCCTCGGAAGCTTAGCTTTTGGGTTCTTCCTCGTCATCATCAAGGTCACCCAAGTCTCTCAGGGACCTTACCCGGTCGAAGCGCTCATAATCGTCAGCTGCGACACGCGGCCTTCTCCTTGACTTACCCTTGGCGGATGGAGCGGCGCGCCGCTTCCTGGAAGCCGGTTCATCTTCCTCGACTTCCGGCACTTCCTGCGGGATGTTGATGTTCTTGAACAGGTCTTCGAGGCTGATCTTGGTCTCACCCTCGTCTTCCTCTTCTTCGTCCACGCCGATCTTTTGATCGTACCCTTCGCGGTCGAACTCTCTGGCGAACTCCCTTGTCTCGGCAAGGACTTCCTCATCCACCTCGACCGCTTCGTCGTCCAGATCCAAAGACACGCTGTCTTCGGCAGCCGTATCCTCGTCGGCGTCGGAATCAGCGACCAGTTCTCCAAACCCAGCGATATCCTCTTCTTCCTCTTCGCCTTCCTCGCCCTCTTCGCCGGCGGGACGCTCAAGCGGGATCTCCCGTCTCCTGGGTTGCCGCGGGAACATCCTCTGGTCGTGGTCCGTGACAAGGTCAAACTCCTGGGACGCCTCCTGAGCGTCGTCCTCCAGCTCTTTCATCTCGATCTCGGCTCCGTTTTCGTCCAGGACCTTGACATCCAGAGCGAGGCTCTGCAACTCCTTCAAGAGCACCTTGAACGACTCAGGCACGCCCGGTTCCGGAACGTTTTGGCCCTTCACGATAGCCTCGTAGGTCCGCACGCGGCCGGTAATATCGTCTGACTTCACCGTCAGCATCTCCTGCAGCGTGTAGGCCGCGCCGTAAGCCTCCAAAGCCCATACTTCCATCTCCCCGAAACGCTGCCCGCCCATCTGGGCCTTGCCGCCCAACGGCTGCTGGGTAACCAGGGAGTAGGGGCCTGTGGACCTGGCGTGAACCTTGTCGTCAACCAGGTGGAGAAGCTTCATCATGTAAACGTAGCCGACCGTAATGGGGCTATCGAAGTACTCGCCGGTAAGGCCGTCCCTCAGCCATACCTTTCCGTTTTCCATCTTTACTTGGCTCTTCTGGTTGGCTTTCTCCAGGAGTTCATTGACCTCCCCCTCTGTAATCCCGTCAAACACGGGAGTCGCGATGTGGAGGCCCAACGCCCTGGCGGCCCAACCAAGGTGGCACTCGAAAATCTGCCCCAAGTTCAACCTTGAGGGAACGCCCAACGGCGTAAGGACTATCTGTACCGGAGTGCCGTCCGGCAGGAACGGCATGTCTTCCGGAGGCAGAATCTTGGCAACGACGCCCTTGTTTCCGTGGCGTCCGGCCATCTTGTCGCCTTCGGATATCTTCCGCTTCTGGGCAACATACACCCTAACCAGCTGGTTTACTCCCGGCGGCAGCTCGTCGCCGGCCTCGCGGGTAAACACCTTGACGTCTACCACGATGCCGCTTTCGCCGTGGGGCATCTTCAGGGAATTGTCCCTAACCTCGCGGGCCTTTTCTCCGAAGATGGCCCGAAGGAGCCGTTCTTCCGCGGTAAGCTCGGTCTCTCCCTTGGGGGTCACCTTGCCCACCAGGATATCTCCGGACCTCACCTCGGCGCCTATGCGGATGACGCCCCTGTCGTCCAGGTCCTTCAGCTGGTCCTCGCCCACGTTGGGGATGTCCTTGGTGATTTCCTCAGGACCAAGCCTGGTATCCCTCGCGTCGCACTCGTACTCCTCAATGTGGATGGACGTGTAGACGTCGTCTGATACCAGGTCTCTTGAAATAAGGATGGCGTCTTCGTAGTTAAACCCGTGCCACGGCATATAGGCGACGAGGATGTTCCTGCCAAGGGCGAGCTCTCCGCCGTCAGACGAAGGCCCGTCGGCTATGACGTCGCCTTCCTCAACCAGTTGGCCTTTAGAAACGATAGGCCTTTGGTTGAAACAAGTACCGTGGTTAGACCGGGCGAACTTGGTCAAACGGTAAACGTCTTCTTTGCCGTCTTGGGTGGCCACGACGATTTCCCTGGCCGATACGCGTTTTACCCGGCCGGCCCTTTGGGCCACTATGACGGCGCCCGAGTCTACGGCTGTCCTGTGCTCCAGACCGGTCCCAACCAAAGGAGCTTCCGTCTTTATGAGCGGGACTGCCTGGCGCTGCATGTTCGATCCCATGAGAGCGCGGCTTCCTTCGTCGTGCTCAAGGAACGGGATCAGGGACGTCGCCACCGAGAACACTTGCTTCGGAGAAACGTCCATGTAGTCCAATTTGTCGGGCGGGACTTCCAATACTTCGTCACGGTATCTGGCCAGCACACGCGGCTCTAGGAACTCCCCGTTCGGGCCCAACAAAGCGTTGGCCTGAGCGATAACGGCGTCGTCTTCTTCGTCGGCGGTCAGGTAGACGACCTCGTCGGTGACCCGCTTCTCTTCTTTGTTCACCTTTCGGTAGGGGGTCTCCACGAACCCCAGCCGGTTAACCCTGGCATAACAAGTCAGAGAACCGGTCAAGCCGATGTTGGGACCTTCAGGGGTCTCAATCGGGCACATGCGTCCGTAGTGAGAATGGTGTACGTCGCGGACTTCCATGCCGGCCCGGTCCCGGGTCAAGCCTCCGGGACCCAACGCGGAAAGCCTTCTCTTGGCGGTCAGCTCTGTCAGGGGGTTGGTCTGCTCCATGAACTGAGAGAGCTGGCTTGAACCGAAGAACTCTTTAATCGCGCCAACCACAGGCCTTACGTTGATGAGCGCCTGGGGAGTGATGATGTCGATGTCCTGGATGGTCATGCGTTCGCGGACAACCCGCTCCATCCTGGTAAGACCGACCCTGAACTGGTTCTGGAGCAGCTCGCCCACGCAGCGGACGCGCCTGTTGCCCAGGTGGTCGATGTCGTCTACAGTCCCTACGCCCTTGAACAAGCCGAAGAAGTAGTTCACCGCCGCTACAATGTCTTCCCTCGTCAAGGTCTTTTCCTTTGACAAGACCTCCTGGGAGACGTCAAACTTGCCGTTACTCACCACGTGGACTACCTGTCCGTCCGAGGTGGTGACGTCAAGCTTGTCAACTTTAGCCTCATCCAAAGCGATGGCGGTGTCGCGGTCGATAAACGTGCCTGCCTTCACCAAGATATGCCCTGTAATCGGGTCCAAGACGTCGAACGTGGCGGTGGTGTTGGTGACGCGCCTGCGCAAAGAAAACTTCTTGTTCAGGCGATAGCGGCCCACAGTCGCGAGATCGTAGCGTCTGGGCTCAAAAAACAAAGACTCAAACAGGTTTCTCGCGCTTTCAACCGTGGGCGGTTCGCCTGGGCGCAATCTTTTATATATCTCTACAAGGGCTTCGTCCCTGGACTTGGTGGGGTCTTTGTCTAGAGTGTTGCGCAAGGGAACGCTGTCCCCCATAACCTCCAAAATGGAAGCGTCGGTCTCATATCCGATAGCCCTCAGGAGGACGGTCAGGGGCAGCTTCCTCGTCCGGTCCACTCTTACCCAGGTGATGTCGTTGGAGTCCGACTCCATCTCAAGCCAGGCTCCCCTGTTGGGGATCAGGGTGGCGAAATACAGTTTCTTGCCGTTCGGGTCGGTTTCATAAGAATAGTAAGCGCCCGGAGACCGAACAAGCTGGCTCACGATGACCCGTTCGGCGCCATTAATGATGAATGTCCCCGCCTCGGTCATGAGCGGGAAGTCACCCATGAAGACTTCCTGTTCTTTAACTTCTCCGGTCTGCTGGTTCACCAAGCGAACCTTGACCTTAAGCGGAGCCGAGTAAGTAACGTCTCTCTCTTTGCATTCTTTTACCGAGTACTTGGGTTCCCCCAGGCTGTAGTCTATAAACTCTAGGACCAAGTTCTCTGTGAAGTCCTTAATGGGCGAGATATCTCGAAATACCTCGCGGAGCCCTTCCTCAAGAAACCAACGATAGGAGTCGCGCTGCACGGCTACCATGTTGGGAATCTCGATGACTTCTTGGATTCGACCGTAGTTGAGCCGCTCACGCCTGCCTACCTTGATAGGATAGGCCATGGATTTCACTCCTTAGGGGTAAGTTTTCCGCCTGGATGCGCTATGAAGATGACGGGACTCCCATCACTTCCTTATTCTGCCCAGAGTTCCGTAAACTGATTCTTGCGCGGCGGGCGTAAAGGTGAATACAAAATACAATGCTACCACGCCTGTCAACGGTAGTCAACAGGCGTAGACATGCTACCGAGCGACTCGCGCTCAGCGCCAATAAGGGTCACCCGCTAATCCCAGTTCAACAAGCACCCTCGATATTGCGTTCCTTTCTTGGAACTTGCGATCTCTGGGGCTGCCTTGACCGGCACCGGGTCTGAGGTTATGAACAACACCTTAAAGAGGCCAAATGACTTTAGGTGCGTACCCCTGGCCGTCATAGTGTCGCCCTTATAAGAGTCTAGCATAAGGTGAAGGTCTTTTGCCACCCGATGCGAGTTCGCCGGGATCACTCCAAAACAGCCCGCTCTTAGCATGGGCAGGGCAAGGCCGTCCTTTCCCGAGCATACACAGAAATCCTCTGGGCACAGGGCCAAGAACTGGATCACCCGCCAATACCCGGCCAAAGGGATGTAATACCGATGGGTTGTTTTCGGACCTACAGTCTGAATCCTACAGCTCAAACGCGCGGTGGATCGCGTTTACCGCCCGGGTCAAGAACTCCTCGTCAATGAGGCAAGAAAGGGTGGTGTCAGAATCGGACGACGCGTATACGTGAATCTTCTCGCCCCACAAAGCCCCGATCATTTTGTCCATCACGCCCGGCTTTCCGCCCATGCCGTAGCCTATGGCCGTCACTTTTGCCTTGTTCGGGAAGGCCTCCGCCGGCAAGTTGAGGCTTTCCAGAAGCTTTACTGTATATGAAGCTTCTTTCCTATCAACCGCCACCGAGAGGCGGTCAGGAGAGACATTGATCAAGTCCAGCGCTATGCCCTTTAACGCCTCGAACGCCTTGACCGTGGTTTCCATCTCTTGTCCCGGCGTAAGCCGGACCACTATCTGGACCAGTCCTTCCCTGAAGGTCACCCCCGTGACCGGCCGGCCATTTGCCCAGTAGAGCCACGGGTTGTCGTTCTTGGCGCCGCTGGTCAGAAGGGTTTTCTTGCTGTCTTTGTCCATGGAACGGATCCAGACCGGGAGTTTTGCCTTGTGGGCTATCTCCACTGCCCGGGGATGGATGACCTTTGCGCCTTCCCAGGCCATTTGAGTCACTTCATCGTAAGTGGCCAGGGGAATTGTCTTGGCGTCCTTCACCACGCGCGGATCGGCCGTCATGATGCCTTCCACGTCGGTGTAGATCTCCACATACTCCGCCCCGAGCGCCGCTCCAAGCGCGGCGGCCGTCGTGTCGCTGCCTCCTCTTCCGAGGGTCGTGACATCCCCGGAAGCCGTCATTCCTTGAAAGCCTGCCACGACAACAACTTTGCCTTCGTCGAGATGCCTTAGAATACGTCCTGGTTCAACCGTGATAATCTTGGCTTCCCCGAAAGCGGCGTCGGTTATGATCCCGGCCTGCCCACCAGTTAGAGCCAAAGCGTCGATGCCGCGCTTTTGGAGTTCTTGGACCATTAGGACCGCCGATATGATCTCGCCGCAGGAGATGAGTAGGTCCATTTCCCTGGCTGGCGCGTCGCCATGAACACCGCGCGCCAGGTTGATCAGGGTATCCGTAGCGTAGGGCTGTCCCTTGCGCCCCATGGCGGACACCACCAGGACGACTTGACGCCGTTCCTTAAGCGCGTCTTTTACTCGCTGGCACGCTTGCTCCCGTCTTTCCGGAGTCTCCACACACGTGCCTCCGTATTTCTGAACGATGATCACCTTGCATCCCCCCCGAAACCCGCTTATCCCTGGGAAAGCAAGAGCTTAACGAGATTGCACGCGTTGGTGGCGGCACCGATGAGGAGGTTGTCGGCCGCTATCCACATGAGCAGTCCATTCCTGGACGAAAGGTCCTTGCGTATGCGCCCGACGTAGACTTCCTCTGTCCCGTCACAGATGATGGGCATCGGGTACTGGGATTCTTGGGGATTATCCAGCACGACAACGCCCTTGGCGCCGCGCAAGAGCGTCCTGAGATCGTCCAGGTCCGCTTCCTCTCTCGTCTCAACAAGGCACTCTTCACAATGCCCGATGAAGACAGGTACCCGCACGCAGGTGCATGACATCCTAAGGCCGGGGAGGCCGAGGATCTTCCGGCTTTCATTGACCATTTTCATTTCTTCTTTTGTGTAACCGTCAGGAAGGAAAGAGTCCACCTGCGGAATCACGTTAAAGGCAATTGGATGCGGGAATTCCGAATCAGTAGGGTCGTACCCGGGCTTCCCGAGGCAGAGCCTCTGGAAGGACTCCTCTTCAAGCTGGCAGCAAGCCTTGTAACCAACGCCCGAGACCGCTTGATAGGTGGCCACGTGGACGCGCTCCAAACCGTACCGGTCCAAAATGGGCTTCAGCACCATCACCAACTGGATGGTGGAGCAGTTCGGCCCCGCGATAAGCCCTTTGTGGTTCTTGGCGTCGTCCGGGTTTATGTCGGCGATAACCAAGGGCACGTCCGGATCCATTCGGAACGCGCTGGAGGTGTCGATGATCACAGGACCGCCCCTTAGTTCCGACACCAGTTGACGAGACGCCTCAGTCGGAGTGCACAAGACGACAATATCGGCGCTTTTGAGCTTACTGATCGTGGTTTTCTCGATTGTCAGGTCTTCTCCTCGAAACGTGAGGGTCTTGCCTATCGATTTGCCGAGGCCGGTAAGCGTCAATTCCAGCGAATCGATGCCCGACTTATCGAGTCCCGCGACAACGCGCCCCCCTACCAGACCACCGGCGCCCACCACTGCGACTTTGGACACGTTAGATAGCACCTCCCGGCTTTGCGGATGCCTAGGTAAATAAGGAAGGAGCAGGCGGCTTTCACGCCGCCCGCTCCCTGTAACCGGGGAGAGAATCCCGGTTACTTGATCTCGACGGTAGCTCCGGACTTCTCCAGGGCTTCCTTTGCCTTGGCGGCTTCTTCCTTGGAGACTTTCTCCTTAATGGCCTTGGGAGCTCCCTCGACCAGTTCCTTGGCTTCCTTCAAGCCGAGACCGGTAAGCTCACGGACGGTCTTGATGACGGCGACCCTGTTAGCGCCGGCTCCGGTAAGGATAACGTCAAACTCGGTCTTTTCCTCTTCGGCGGGAGCTGCCTCAGCAGCCGGAGCCGCGGCCGCGGGCGCTGCCACTACTGCCGCCGCCGCTGAAACTCCAAACTCGCTCTCGAACTTCTTGACCAGCTCGGCGAGCTCGATGACGGTCATTCCCTTTACCAGCTCAAGAACCTGCTCAACCTTAGACATTTGTTAGTTAACCCCCATTTTGGATCATATGGCGGAACACATCAACAACCTTCTAAACCGATAACCTGCTATTGCGCCTCCGCCGCCTTCTTCTCGCGGATGGCGTCCAAAGCGCGGACGAAGCCGCTCAAAGTAGCGTTCAACACCGTCACAACACCGAACAACGGGCTCTTGAAGGCCCCGGCCACCTGAGCCAAGAGTTCGTCCTTGGACGGGAGCGTCGCCAAGTAGGCCACCTTCTCCGGCGGCACTATCTCTCCGTCAAGAACGCCTCCCTTGATCTTGAGGCTCGGCACCTCTCGAGCAAAGGTGTTGAGGACCTTGGCCGGCGCCACCGGGTCAACGTCTGAAACGGCCATTCCGGTAGGTCCCTGCAAGATGTGCTCAAGACCCGACCAGCCCAGCTCGTTGGCCGCCCTCAGAGTGAGGGTATTCTTGACTACAGAGTAGTTCACCTGAGCTTCCCTGCACAGCCTGCGGAGCCTGGTGTCATCCGCCACGTTGACGCCGCGGTAGTCCACGAAAACGACGCTTTTTGCCGCCGACATGGTCTGCTTCAGCTTTTCCTGCGTCTTGGCCTTCTCGATCCTCTGCTTCTTCTCCAAATCTGTCCCCCCTTTTCACGGGTCTCCCTATGCAAGAACGGAAAGGGGCCCCGCGACGAAGCGTGGCCCCAACGAGTTACGACTATAGATATGCTTTCGTTGACGGCTCAACCTCGGCGGGCGGGTCCGGCGGAACAGTCTCCGGTAACCGCTTACGTCTTTCGACACCTGCTGTCTTCGGTCGAAGGACCTCTGTCCGTTATGCTGTTGTAAACTGCGTTACACCACTAGCACTAGCCAGTAGGCCTGAGCACTCTGGCAACGTTCAGAGGAATCCCGGGTCCCATAGTAGAGGTCAGGGTCGCTCCTCTGAGGTACTGCCCTCTCGCGGCGGCGGGCTTTGCCCTCACGATGGCGTCGACAAACGCGTAGAAGTTCTCTGCCAACTTGTCGGGCCCGAATGACACCTTGCCCAGCCTCGCGTGAACGATACCTGTTTTCTCGGTGCGGAACTCAACTTTACCTTGCTTAATCTCGCGGACGGCGCCCGCGATATCGTTGGTAACCGTGCCGGTACGGGGGTTGGGCATGAGCCCTCGCGGACCGAGGATACGTCCGAGGCGTCCCACCACACCCATCATGTCGGGAGTAGCCACCGCCTTGTCAAACTCGAGCCATCCGCCCTGAATCTTCTCGGCAAGGTCTTCCGCGCCTACAAAGTCCGCCCCGGCTTCCTGAGCTTCCTTGGCCTTGTCTCCCCTGGCGAACACCAACACTTTGGCTTCTTGCCCCGTACCGTTGGGAAGCACAACCGCCCCACGGACCATTTGGTCGGCGTGACGAGGATCGACTCCAAGTCTTAGGGCAACTTCGATGGTCTCGTCAAACTTGGCGAAGGAAATCTTGCAGAGGAGCTCGAGAGCTTCTTTGGGATCGTAGGCTTTGCCCGGCTCGATGGCCTTGATGGCTTCCAGATACTTCTTACCCTTTTTCGGCAACTTAATGACCTCCTTGTGGTACTCGCGGACCCAACGGTCCTCCCACAGAACTCAAAACATCTACACTACTTCAATACCCATGCTGCGCGCGGTCCCCTCGATCATCCGCATGGCGGCCTCAATAGAACTGGCGTTTAGGTCCTTCATCTTCGTCTGGGCGATCTCCTTGACCTGGTCCCGGGTCACCTTTCCGACCTTCTTCTTGTTAGGCTCTCCGGAAGCCGACTCAATGCCGGCGGCCTTCTTCAAGAGCACCGCGGCAGGAGGTGTCTTCAGGACAAAGCTGAAGGTCCGGTCTTCGTAAATCGTCACGACAACCGGAACGATAGTGCCGACCATGTTGGAGGTGCGGTCGTTAAACTGCTTCACAAACATTGGCAGGTTTACTTGGTGCGGAGCCAGCGCGGGTCCAACGGGCGGCGCCGGTGTCGCTTTCCCGCCGGTAATTTGAAGTTTGACTACTGCCTTAACCTTTTTTGCCATGGCGTCTCACTCACACTTCCTCTACCTGGTTGAAGTCTAGCTCCACCGGGGTCTCTCGTCCAAATATGGAAAGGAGCATCCGAAGCTTGCCCCTGTCGACCATTACGTCCTGCACAAGTCCCATCATGCCCTGGAATGGGCCGGACTTCACTCTAAGGGTCTGTCCCGGTGCGAAAGTCACTCTGATCCTCGGCTGTCCTTCGCCGCTGGCCCTCTTCAAAATGGTCTCTATCTCTGAATCCTCAAGAGGGATGGGCTTGGATCCGGGACCGACAAATCCGGTCACGCCGGGTGTGTTCCTTACCACGTACCAAGAGTCGTCGCTAAGGATCATGTTCACCACAACGTATCCGGGGAACACTTTCCTCTTGACGATCTTCTTCTTGCCCTCTTTGTACTCCACTTCTTCTTCTTCAGGGACAATGACCTTAAATATCTTGTCCTTCATGTTCATGTTGTCCACGCGCTTTTCGAGGTTGGCCTTTACCTTGTTCTCATACCCCGAATAGGTGTGAACCACGAACCACTGAGGTTTGTCTTTTGTGGAGTCAATGTTCGTACTCATAGAAATAAGGACCCCCAAAACGCTTTTCCGGGTCCCGGTTCTCTCCCCTTATCTTAACGCCAGTCCGACCAAAAGGCTGAGCAATCCGTCGGTGCCCCAAAGGATAGTACCGATCCCGACCATTGTAAGCACGACGATCGCGGTGAGGGTGCGCACTTCTCCCCAACTGGGCCAAACAACCTTCTTGAGTTCCGCACGGGTCTCGCGCAGGAAACTCACCAGGTTGCGCCACCATCGCTGTAACTTGTTGATCATTGGTCTCTCACCTGATCGCTCATAAATAATGGCAGGCCCGGAGGGATTTGAACCCCCAACCATCGGATTTGGAGTCCGCCGCTCTACCTGTTGGAGCTACGGGCCTGCGTAGCCATACACACCGTCCGCCGACTGGGTTATCGGGTTTCTCTATGCACAGTGTGAGTACGGCAAAACCTGCAGTACTTCTTCAGCTCAAGCCGTCCGGAATGAGACTTCTTGTTCTTGCTGGTAGTGTAATTACGCTGCTTGCAGTCCTGGCAAGCCAGCGTGATCGTCTCTACTGTACTGCCCTTCGCCACGAAAAACCCCTCCCATCCCGGCCAAAACCGCTAAACGAGTGTAACACAGGCATATTCCGGTGTCAATGACCCAGATATGCGGACTTTGTATGGCTAGATCACAAGGATACTTTACTCCAAGATCTTAGTGACTACTCCTGAAGCCACGGTACGGCCGCCCTCGCGAATAGCGAAACGCAGTCCTTCCTCCATGGCGATGGGCTGGATCAGTTCGGCCGAGATGAACACGTTGTCCCCGGGCATAACCATCTCTACGCCCTCGGGAAGCTTCACGGTGCCGGTCACGTCGGTCGTCCTGAAGTAGAACTGGGGCCTGTACCCGCTGAAGAACGCGGTGTGCCTTCCGCCCTCTTCCTTAGACAACACGTAAATCTGAGCCTCGAACTTTGTGTACGGTTTGATGCTGCCCGGCTTGGCGAGCACCTGTCCGCGCTCCACTTCGTTCTTGGCGATGCCGCGCAGGAGGCATCCCACGTTGTCTCCGGCCTGGCCCTGGTCCAGTACCTTCCTGAACATCTCGACGCCGGTCACTACCGTCGGCCTTGCCTTCTCCATCAAGCCTACGATCTCTACCGGGTCTCCTACCTTCACTACGCCCCTCTCGATCCTTC
>DULO01000082.1 GCA_012840345.1 Candidatus Fermentithermobacillaceae bacterium | reverse complement strand
CACTTTCGTCCGGATTTCGAAAGCGACATGAAGAAGGTATCCCACCTTGTGGTCGGCGATGAGAGGTGGGGATGGGTCACCGACAACACCGGGTGGAAGGAAAACGTACTCACGTTCCTGAGCTTCATGAAGGACGAAGACCCCGACTTCATCATGGGATATTGCGCGCACATCCTCGCCGACATAAAGCACAACATTGAGATCTGGACTCCGTTCAGGATTGAGCACGAGCACGAACTCAGGTCTGGCCGCAGCGCCCTTCACATGGAAGCCGTCGAAGTCGACTTCGAACTTTACAAGGATTGCCCGGACAGGCCAACGATGTGGGAACTCTTAGAGCGTGCGCAGCCCATTGATATCTCCGGAGTAGTGGATGCCTCCGACATTGATAGGGCCAGAGCCCACCTACTGCATAAGCAGTACGAGGGACGGAAACCCGCAGATATGTCCGGATACAGGCACGTTACGGTCAAGCGAATGACCGACTTCGTCGAGGAAGCGTGGCGGGAGATCGCTAGGGATCTTGGGCTTGTGGGTAAGTAGTGCCCATGGAACCAGAGGACCTGTGGGACCTGCGCTCTAGCGCCCGATTCTCAACACTATATGCGCCCTGAAGCCCAGTGAATGTCAAGCACCTGGGCTGTGGTGCACAGTTAACGCAAAGATGTGTACCCCAGCGCCCACAAAATCCTAGAACATGGGACTTAGTGCACATTAATCGCGAAGATGTGGGCCGTGGTGCTCAGGTAAGCCAAACAAGTGGGCCGTGGTGCCCACTTATTCCCAAGACATGTGCACTAGAGCCCGGTTAGCAAAACTATGTGTACCCCAGCGCCCACAAAATCCTAGAACATGTGCACTAGAACCCAGTTGTCAGAACCATGTGCACCCTACGGCCCACTAAGCTCCAAGACCTATCCCGAGGAGCCAGTCTCCCATGCCGGCCATGCAAGACAATGGGTGGGCCGGAGCACTGTCCCACCCACCCGCAACAAGCACTCACATGCTGCGGATTACCAAGTCACAGCATCAGGGTCCCAAGACTCTCCGCATGCGCCCTTCATGCGTGCCAGGTAGACAACATCGTCCTTGTCGATCTCAAAATCAAACACGTCTGCGTTTTCCTTGATACGTCCGGCACTGGTGGACTTAGGCAGCGGCAGGAACCCCATCTGCAGGCTCCACCGGACAAGGAGCTGGGCGACAGTCTTGTTGTACTTTGCTGCGATCTCCTTTATCTCAGGCACTTGGAACGCCTTACCCGTGCCAAACGGGCTATAAGCTTCCAGGAGCATGCCGTGCTTTCGGCAATATGCCACCAGATCATCTTTGGTATCTCCGGGACACAGCCTGATCTGGTTTACCATGGGCACGACTTCGGCCGTCTCGAGCAATGCATTGATGTGATGCTCAAGGAAGTTGCTGATGCCGATGGCCCTTATCCGCCCGGCTTTGTACAGGTCCTCCATAGCCCGCCAGGTCTCCGCATTGGCCTCTTTCCACATATGTCTGAACCCCGCGGGATTAGGCCAGTGGATAAGGTAGAGATCAAGATAATCGAGGCCCAGCCTCTCAAGAGTCTCCTCGAAGGCTTGCTTGGTCTCGTCGTAGCCCCGGACCGTGTTCCAGAGTTTGCTCGTAACAAAGATCTCTTCTCTGGGAATTCCGCTTTCCGTGACCGCCCGGCCCACGCTCGCCTCGTTGCGGTACACGGCAGCCGTATCGACATGGCGGTACCCGAGGGACAGCGCATCCCTCACCGCGTTGTAGGCCGTTTCCCCGTCAGGAGTCTGCCAGGTGCCCAGCCCAATGCAAGGGATCTCCACGCCGTTTTTCAGGGTGTAGGTGTCAGTAAGGCTTTGCATGTGTGAACCTCCTTACCGTACTAACTGTCAGAGTATCAGGGCGCCCTTATGATGCCCTGAAGTCCAGCAACTCAGCACTTCGACGCGCGGGCGCATATTCCTTACAGGCGGCACTATCAGATAGCCTAATCCCTGAGAAGCGCTTCTTGTAGTAGTATCCGTCACCTTACAGCGTACCGGACCTGCGTGCTTCTTCCGGAGCACCTCAACCGACAAAGCCCCCGTGTGCTCTCCTCCTCAGCGCCTCACCTGGCAAAGCCTCCATGCGCCCTCCTCCTCAGCACCTCGCCCGGCAAAGCCCCCGTATGCTCTCCTTCATCAATAACAACTTGTCCGTTTACCACCACGGTCGGCACTCCGAACGCATAGCTGTACGGCTTCTCGTAAGTCGCTGTGTCGGCCACAGTGTCCGGGTCGAATACTACAATGTCGGCCTTCATCCCCGGCCTCAAAAGGCCCCTATCCATCAGTCTCAACTTTTGGGCCGGCGCGGAGGTCATCCGCCGGACGGCTTCCTCCAGTGTAATAACCTTTTTCTCGCGGACATAATGACCGAGAACACGCACGAACGTTCCGAACGTCCTCGGATGAGGCTTCCCTACCGCAAGCGGGCCTTCGATGTGCGACGCGCCGGAATCCGACCCCACCATACCTGCAGGATGCCTCATGATCCTCTCCAGATCTTCGTCTCCTATGGTGAAGTAGACCATCCTCGGTGTGCCCTCGAACTCAAGCAGTAGGTCGAAGCAGGCGTCGAACCCGTCCTTCGCTTGCTCCGCGGCGATCTGGGCGACAGACTTGCCCTCAAAGGACGGGTCCGGGCACTGTGTAACGAGGATGTTTTCCCAACCAACGCCTTTGTACATGCTGACCCAATCGCCGGTGCCGTTCAGGATGTCCTCGCGCATCCTGGCTCTGGCCTCTTTGTCGCTAAGCCTCCGCATAAACTCTTCCCTGCCGCCTTCCTGCGCCCAAGGAGGCAATACTGCGCTCAGGCCGGTAGCCGAGGCGTTGTACGGGTATTGGTCAAAAGTGACGTCGAGCCCTTCGGCCCGGGCCCTGTCTATGGCTGCCAAGAGGTCAACGGACTTCCCCCACATGTGCCTGCCCATCGCCTTGAGGTGAGACACCTGCACTCGTGCACCTGCTCGCCTTCCGACCTCCAGGGCTTCTTCCAAAGCCTCCATCACGGTGTCGTTCTCGCCCCTGATGTGAGACGCATACAAGCCGTCGAACTCAGCAACGACAGAAGCCAACTCCACAATCTCGTCTGTGCCGGCATAGACCCCGGGAGTATAGACCAGCCCCGTACTCATTCCGAAATAACCTGCTTCCATAGCCTGCCGGACTAAGTCCTTCATCCGGGCCAGCTCTTCCTGCGAAGGCTTTCCGGCCTCGAAGCCCATGACGCAGTTCCTGACGGTACCGTGGCCTACCAGAGCGGCTATGTTGGTGGAGACCCCTTTCTTCTCGAGGACCTTCAGGTAATCGTCGGGACTCCGCCAGTCCAGGTCCAGCCCTTTGGCGCCCCCGATACCGATTCCGGCCATTAGGTTCAGCGTGTCTTCGGTTGCGGGCGCCGCGGATGTGCCGCAATTCCCCGTCACGCTGGTCGTTACGCCTTGGCGGATGTGAGCATCGGCACGCCCGTCAACCACGAGGGCCAGGTCTGAGTGCGTGTGGATATCGATGAACCCCGGGGCAACGACGAACCCTCTTGCATCAATGCGCCGCAACGCTTTTTCGCCGGCGAGGTTCCCAATGCAGGTTATCCGGTCCCCCTCAACCCCGATGTCAGCGCGGTACCAGGGGTTTCCCGTCCCGTCTATGACCAGTCCGTTCGAGACTATGAGTGAAAACACGTGCGTCATCTCCTAGAAGTTGATGTGGAGAGGCGGAGCCGGCGTCTCTCCCATGTACTCTCCGCCCCGGCTCCGCCTCCGTTCGCACAAAGCCGAACTCAGATGAGCTCGTCAGATCACAACCGGTATTTCCCGAAACGAAAACTAGAACAAGTTGCTTATCCCCAACCAATCTCTTACCAGGAAGAGCGCCCTACCGATCAGCATCGACAAGAACCCCATGCTGGCGTTTCCGAACGAAGCGCCGAAGGCGATCATCAAGAACCAGCGGCCGAGTTTCGGCAGGATCCCGAGAGGCCCTTCCAGCGCCCGAGTGTACCTCTTCGTGAACAAGAAGTACGAGGTCCCTACGATGAACCCCAGCACGACAACAAGGTTGTTGAACGAGTTAAGCGGCAGGAACGTGGCGCTTACCTGGTTCAGGAGCTGCGCCTGGACCGCGCCTCTTAGACCGAGGCCGGCCCCTGTCGCCACGACGATGGACATGCTTATCCTGGAAAGGTGAGAGACGGGCTTCACGTACTTGGTGAAGAGAAGCAGCCCAAGGATCATAGGGATGATCAAGGCATACTCGCCGTCCTTCACCATAGGGTCCCACCCGGAGGTTTGGATTGACTGGATGCCCGTGACGATCGCGTGACCTGCGCCGATACCGATGAACGCGTGCTCTGCCACCCGGTACACCGGGTTCTCTTTGTAGATGGCCAGGCTGAACATGGCCAGGGTCAGGAATGCCGCCAACCAGACGTCAGGACTCGTGCTCATTGTCTCTCCTCCTCGAATCGCGATACCCCTGGCAGAAGAGGATGCTTAGGAGGATCTACGCGCTCTTGGGAGCCGAAGCGCTTATCGGCTTCCTGGTTCTTTGCTTCATTGCCCTGTCACGAAGTGGCTGGGGACCTTT
>DULO01000081.1 GCA_012840345.1 Candidatus Fermentithermobacillaceae bacterium | reverse complement strand
TCTGGGGCATGGTGCCGTCAGCGGCCGAAACCACCAGGATAGCTCCGTCCATCTGGGCCGCTCCGGTGATCATGTTCTTAATGTAGTCAGCGTGTCCCGGGCAGTCCACGTGAGCGTAGTGACGCTTGTCAGTCTCGTACTCAACGTGGGAAGCGGAAATCGTGATTCCTCTGGCCTTCTCTTCGGGGGCCTTGTCGATCTGGTCGAACGGAGTGAACTCCGCGTTCCCTCTCGCGGCCATAACCCTGGTGATCGCCGCCGTAAGAGTCGTCTTGCCGTGGTCGATATGTCCGATGGTGCCAACATTCACGTGGGGTTTCGTTCTTTCGAACTTCTTCTTGGCCACAGGTATTCTCCTTTCTTCACAAAGAGCCCAAAGCTTGAACAAGCCTAGACACTCTACCGTACTTTCTATCAAGGTTCTTCAGTTATCGCAAGAGGCTATTCACGAGTTGGTAAGAATGCCTGTGCTAACCAGGGAGTAAGCGGGGGCAACCCGAGAATCTAAGAAAGGCGCAAGCAAAACGTTACAAAAATAAAATGGAGCTCACAATCGGAATCGAACCGATGACCTCATCCTTACCAAGGATGTGCTCTACCGACTGAGCTATGTGAGCCCACTGTGAAAACTATTGGTTGCGGGGGTAGGATTTGAACCTACGACCTCCGGGTTATGAGCCCGACGAGCTACCTGGCTGCTCCACCCCGCGACGCTATACTTATCAAGGTTTCTGGTGGAGAGGGCTGGATTTGAACCAGCGAAGGCGTTTGCCAGCAGATTTACAGTCTGTCCCCTTTGGCCACTTGGGTACCTCTCCACGTGCATTTGATATATTACTACCTTTGAGCCTCGAACGCAACCCGTTTTCAGACTCGCGTCTTGACTCTGTCTCTGTGGCCCGCTGCCTGCGTCTTGCGCGGACAAAGACCAGTATACACGATAGATTCGTGATACGCAACCTGCTTGACAACCTGCCTGAACCGTGGCCGGCCGTCTCGCGGACGCGCCGGCCACGCTGTCCCCCAACTCTACTCGGTAATCCTCAAGTACTCGTCCAAGTCTGAAAGCACGGTGTCAATAGCGCTCTGCCAGAAGTCCTTCTTGGTTAAGTCTACGCCCAAGTGACTGGCCGCCAAATCTTCCACCCTCATTCGACCGGTGTCTCTTAAGAGGTTCCGGTATTTGTCCTCAAAGCCGCCCCGGCCCGAAAGGGCTTCAGCGTACACGCCCGCGCTGAACAAGAAACCGAAGGTGTACGGGAAGTTGTAGAAAGGAACGCGGGTGTTGTAGAAGTGAAGCTTGGAAGCCCAAAAATGCGGGTGATACAGCCCCAGGGAGTCGGCGAACGCTTCTTTCTGGGCCTCCACCATAAGCTCATTGAGCCTTTGAACGCTTACCATGCCTTTTTTGCGTTCCTCGTAAAACCTGGTCTCAAACAAGAAACGGCACTGGATATTCATAAGCAGCGACACTGCGCGGTTGAGCTTGTCGTCAATGAGCATGAGACGCTCTGCGGGGCTCTTGGCGTACTTGACCGACGCGTCGGCCACTATCATCTCAGAAAGCGTAGACGCGGTTTCGGCCACATTCATCGCGTATTGCTGGGCTAGAGGAGGCAGGTCGTTCATGACAGACTGGTGGAACGCGTGGCCCAGTTCGTGGGCTAGCGTGGCGACGTTGCCCAAGGTGCCCGAGAACGTGACAAAAATGCGGGAGGTTTTGGATTCGGGGAAACTGGTGCAGAACCCGCCCATGCGTTTCCCGGGACGGTCTTCGGCCTCGATCCAGCGCTCCTTGAACGCGCGGGTAGCCAAAGCCGCCATGGCGGGACTCACCCTGGCAAACTGGTCTACGATAAACTCGGCCGCCTCGTCGTAGCTCATTTTGCTGGCCGCGTTTCCGACCGGCGCCCCCAGGTCTTGCCATCCCAGGGATTCCAGGCCCAAGACCTTTTGCTTGCGGCGCATGTAAGCGACCAGCCGCCCTTTGTTCTCATTGATGGTGTCCCACATGACATCCAGGGTCTTCCGGCTCATCCTGTTGTACTCTAGGGGTTCGTCAAGGACTGAAGACCAGCCCCGCTTCTTGTAAAGCGCCAGCCGGAATCCCGCCAGCCTGTTCAAAGCGAGGGCACACAATTCTGCCTGCTCCGCCCAAGCTTGCTCCCACCTGGACATGACGTGGGCGCGGAAAGCCGGGTCCGGCGAGGACATCCTGTTGGACGCCTGCCCCGGGGAAAGCGTTACCGGCTTGCCCTTTTCTTCTATAGTAATGGTCATCTTACCGGTAACCAGATCGTACAAATCGGACCATCCGTGATAGCCGTCCACAGACAGCTCGTTGGCGAGGGTCTCCTGTTCCGGGGGAAGAAGGAGCTTTGCCCGCTCCCTACGCTCGTTCAGGTTGAAGGCCACCGGCTTGAGGTTCTCTTCCTCCAAGAGCGACGCCCACTCCGAATCGGACATCTCCAGGATCTCTTTGTCCACCATGGTCATGACCGAATTGAAGGCCGCCTGGAGTTGACGAACCCTGCCGCTTAGGATTCTGGCGCCTTTGTCGTTCACATCCTGCGCCGTCAAACAGGAGATAAACGCCCCGGCATGCCTTAAGCGCCTAGAAAGGTCTTGGATCTTTTCCAGCTTGGCCACCCATTTCGAAACGTCTCCCGCCGCGTCCCCTTCGCGAGAAGCTTGCTCGCCGGATAGAGAGGCGATATCACTCTCCAGCGAATCAAGATAAGCCGAAAACTCGGAAGACCCGCTGCCTCCCGGGAAAATGACGTCCAGGTCCCAGGTCTCGTTTAGGTCTTTGAACACTAAGATCCCTGCCTTTCTACCTGTCTTTCTAATTGCTCCACTGTTCATTCGATAGGCGGTTCTCCAACACCTCCGAAGGAAGGGCTACCTGTAAGTTTCAAGGAGGACCGCCCGCGAGAAGGCCAACCTGTAAGGAAGCTCGGAAAAGGGAACACTACCGTCCGCCCAAAGCCTCACCGGAGGCAAGGGCGGAAGTCTTAGGCGCCGCGCCTAAAAGGACTTCCACCTCGGAACTCGAAATTGTGATCTAAAGCGCTTTACGAAGCGGGGGAATCAACTGGTGCAGACGCAGGTCTTGGTCGTTGACGATGAAAAGGCCATAACGAGACTCATAGCGTACCATCTTGAGAGAGAAGGCTACAAGACAAACTGCGTCCACGACGGCGAAACCGCTTGCCGTCTTTTAAGAAGCGAAGACTACGACTTGATGATCCTCGATCTCATGCTCCCCGGAATGTCCGGTTGGGACGTCTTGCGAGACGCGCGACAAAGGGGCAACAGCATACCGGTGATAATCTTAAGCGCCAGAGGAGATGAAGTGGACAAAGTCGCGGGCTTGGAGTTAGGCGCCGACGATTACGTGACCAAACCCTTCTCCACAAGGGAACTGGTGGCCAGGGTCAGAGCTCATCTCCGAAGGAAGAACGCCAAGGCGGGCGGCGCGCTCGTGACAACTCCCCTGGAACTTGGCAACCTCGTAATAAACGGCGCCAAACGCGAGGTAACGGTAGCCGGGAAACCCATAGCCCTGACAACCAAGGAGTTTGACTTGCTTTACCACCTTGCCCAGTCGCCGGGGCACGTGTTCAGCAGAGAGAACCTGCTTCAAAGCGTGTGGGGGTACGATTTTGAGGGCGACACCAGGACCGTGGACGTGCATGTCTCGAGGATAAGGCAGAAAATCGACCCGGTCTTGGACCTTCCGGAAGGCGACTCCGCGATCCAAACTGTGAGAGGCATCGGATACCGCCTCTCAACCAAACCCTTAGGGAGAGAATAAGGTGTTCCGAAAGACGCTCCGGTGGAGGCTTCTTTCCACCGCGCTAATGGTGGCTTCGGCCGCCATGCTAATATTCGGTACCTTCGCGGTCACATCGCTCAAACGCGACGTGCCTTTGAGGCAGCAATGGCCGGGACTGGTTCTTGCCGTCGGAGCCACGCTGGCGGTTGGCGCCGCGTTCGGTTACATCGAAAGCAGGCGCATCGCCCGGCCCATCGAGATCATGTCCCGATCGGCTATGGAAATGGCCGGGGGCGACCTCTCCGAACGGCAGTTCTCTCAGTTCAGCGAGGAGTTGGATTCCCTCGGGCAGTCCCTGAACCATTTGGCCTCATCTTTGGGTAAACGCATTGAGGACTTGAGCGCCTCAAACCAGAAACTCACAATTGTGCTGGAGTCCAGCGTATCCGGCATGATAATCGTCGACCCCAAGGGGATCGTAACCCACGCGAATAAGGCGGCCTTGAACATCCTGGGTGAGAACCGTTCAGAAGTTGTGGGCATCCCCTTTTCAAAGGCCCTCAAGAACTCAGACTTATCCGCCATGACTTACAGGGCGGTATATAACAGGCAGAGTTTGCGGAGGCAGATCACGCTGGGGAGTCAGAACCAACGGATTGTGGACGTAGCCGCGGTTCCACTCACCGGAAGCGCTCCGGGATTCGCTTCGTCGGGCGGCCTCGTGGTGCTCCAAGACCTGACGGAAGCGAGAAGGATGGAAAGGGTAAGAACCGATTTCGTGCAGAATGTGTCCCACGAACTAAGAACCCCCGTGACGGTTGTCATGGGTTTCGCCGAGACTTTGAGGGACGCTCCGCCTGAGGATCCGGAGGCCATAAGGGAAATGGCCGGGCTGATTTACGAAGAAGCCTCTAGGCTCTCGGACCTGGTGGAAAAGCTCTTGCATCTTGCCAAACTCGAATCAGGATACCTCCCCATCCGCCACACCACGGTATTCCCCGCCGACGAGCTCCAATCGCTCGTAAGGAAGATGGGGCCTCTGGCCAGACAGAAAAACCAGTCTTTGAGACTAGAGCTGCCCGAGGGGTCCTCACAACCTGAGCGGTTCTCCCTGGACGCCGACAAAGACATGTACAACACCATCTTCACCAATCTCCTGGACAACGCGATTAAGTACGCGGGCGAAGGCGGGTCGGTGGAAATCGGGTTTAGACCGGACGGCGCCGGGGTCCTTCATTGGGTAAGGGACGACGGGCCGGGCATCAGCGCGGAAGATATCCCCAGAGTGTTTGAGCGTTTCTACCGGGGAGCCAAAGACCGCAGCCGGGTGTCCGGCGGGAGCGGGCTGGGCCTCGCGATCGTCAAGCACGGAGTGGCGCTCCACGGAGGCCGGGTCTGGGTCGAGTCCAAACCCGGCGGCGGAGCGACGTTTTACGTGTGGCTGCCCGCGGAGAAACCCGCTTCTTAATTCCGTCTTGGCCTGGGCGAGCCGGCATAACGTATCTTCGCGAACTCGGCCAAGTCCCTGTCGACGGTGACCAGGTCATCCCTGCAGAGTTCGGTGAGGGAGTTCTTTCCCAGAGCCTGAGCCGCCAGTTTCATTTCCGCGGCGCATGACTTCAGGAAGTTGGCGACGCTCTGAGCCGCGCGGTCGACATCCAGCTTGTCGACGTTTACCCCGTCATACAAGGCCAATTGCAGCGCGGTCGCTTGCGGCACTGTCTTTTCAAGTTGGTCGTGGAGGGCCGCCATGACCGCAATAGACCCGATAGTGACGGCGGTGGCCCCCAAGGCTAGCGCTTTTAGGAAGTGCCCGGGAGTAGAGAGCCCTCCGGTGGCAATGACGCTGCATCTGTCCGAAATTCCGTTTTCCCTCAACCAATCGACTGCCCTGACCAGAGAATAGAGCGTGGGCAAGCCGACATGACCGGGATATCCAGCACAAGCGGTTTCTTGGCAGCCGGACCCACAACAGTCTTGGTACTTATCTGGGAAACCGAAGGAGTGGGAAGCTCAAAGAGCTGCCGTGGGCTCAGCAGTATTTGATTCCAGGGAGAAAGGACGACCGGGCTCCCCAAGGGCCGGGCGATCTCTTTGCCCGTTTGAGCTCTCATGCCCGCCTCCACAATCGCTGTCAACCCCAGCTTCTGAGACGCGGTCAACATCACGAGAGGGTTCTGGGCGTAGTCCTTTGTCATAAGCACATTGATGGATTCGTCTGCGAGCGGGTCGGCGATTTTCTTAACCAGCCAGTTAATCACGAGAAAACACCCCCACTTAATCTGCCCACGAACCGCTTCGCCTAACTGAAAACCTCTTACAACCAGGACGCCGGCATGAGGACTATGGGGCTTCAGGGGATGAGGTATCAGCAGTTGAAGACTTACTGAGGCGAAGTAGTCTGCGGTTGATGACTCTGCGCTCCAGAGTCGTCAGCTGTCGAAGACTCCACGGCTGAGGCGTCAACAGTTGATGACTTCCCGAGCCGAAGTAGTCTCTGGTTGATGACTCTGCGCTCCAGAGTCGTCAGCTTCTGAGGACTCCTCGATCCGGGTGTCAGTAACTGATGACTTCGAGGGTAACAAGTTAACATAACTGTACATATTATGGCACACGAAGCCTATGAGTGGAGGTGCGCCCCTGTGCCACAAGACCCTGACGTTCTGCAGTTTCGTCGCCGCCGACGCTTTCCCATGTTTCCGTTCATATTCCGGATTACCCCCATTGGGTTTTTCGTCGGACTCTTCCCAAGGCGTTTCTTCTTTGCCGACGCCGGAGGCATGCAAGAAGACGATGACATGCCCCTGATTCGGCGTGTATCTGAGCAGGACTACAACTTGATGATGCGGCTCGGAATACCGGAAGTGGACGTCGCGATGGACTGGAGCCAATAGGGAAGGTTGCGTGTTCTCTTCATGGATCTCTTAGGACGGGGCTCCGATCAGGGGCCCTGTCAAATAAATGGAGCCAGCGAAGGGGCTCGAACCCTTAGCCTGCTGATTACAAATCAGCCACAGACGGGCTACGTAGCAGGGGAAGCAGACGGCGAAGCGCGATGTAACTGCGGTTTTCGTGCTTCGTCGTCCGTGTTCGTCGGGGTTCGTATGTGTGGTTTGAGCGACGGTTTAGCGACGGTTTTGGCACCCAAAACAAAAACGCCCCCGACCGCAAGGATTGCTCCTCGGGCCGGGGGCATTGTAGTAGCGCAACGTTATTCCACGTGGGATATTCAGGCGGGAGTGTCTGGCAGTTTCACCTCAAAGAGAACCTGAAAACGGTCTTTGACCTCCGCAAGATACTTGAGTCCAACGACACCCGCGCCGGCGAAGTAGATAATCGCGAGGTCCTCGTGCCAGACACTCGGCAGCGCCAAGACCAGTAGCCCCGCCATATAGGGCAGGACCTGGGTTACCAGGAATCGGGGCGCCTCGCGGACGTCGAACTTGCCATCCCGCCAGGCGATGATCCACGCTAAAAGGGTCTTTACCAAGATAAGGGTCAAGACTCCTAGCAGAGTCCATAGAATCTTCGGGTCGAGATTGAGAGTCATGGCTCCTCCTTTCCCGGGCACTCAGGCCCGCATTGCGAGTATTCCGAAAGCGATTCCGAGGGCGACCTTATCTCTCCAGGCCGCCTGCGAAATCAACATGCCATCAACACGGTTGGACACGAAGCCTATCTCCGCCGTGACTGTCACCATGTTGCCGTAGGAGTGCAGCAGTAAGCCCCGAGGAAACACCCCTCGCTTGTTTAGTCCGCCCGCTGTGTGCATGGCGTCTAGGATTGACTTGGCCAACGCCTCTCCCTTGACCGAGCCCGGCCAGTACAAGACCTCGATACCGCTGGCCTCCGGGTTGCTTGCCGAGTTGGCGTGGACAGACACGAGGTAGTCAGCCTTGGCGTCATTGGCGACCTTCGCCCTGGCCGTCATTTCCTCTTTGTCGTCAAGGCCCGGAGCGAGGTCAGTGTCGGTCTCCCTTGTGAGGACAACGTTTACCCCTGCCCGCCTCAGGTACTCGGCCAGCCGCTTGCTCACTTCAAGCGTGACATCTTTCTCTTGCAGGCCAAGGACGGGGT
>DULO01000080.1 GCA_012840345.1 Candidatus Fermentithermobacillaceae bacterium | reverse complement strand
GCCAGAGCGCGAGAAACGGACCGAGACAGACCCGCCGATGGCCTCTAGGTCGTGCGCGCCCATAGGGACGCTGTGCTTCAGAGACACAGCGTTTACCAGGTTCACAATCGGGTTTATGTACGGCAGGGGATGGCCTTTTAGGACGCGAGACGTCAAGGCCTCAATTGAACTGGGGAACTTGTTCGGGTTGTAGCCCAGCTTACGAAATGCCTCGCGGTAGCAGGCGATGTCCGGGTGGGTTTTCAGGTCTGTCCCGCGGAACTTCGCGTTTACCTGCAGAACAGCTTCTTGAAGTAGGCGGGTCACGCTTTCCGCTGTGCCTTTGGTTCCCGTATTGTCAATCCCGTCGGCCACTACGACTCCGATACACAACGTAGGCAGGACGTTAAACACATCGGGTTCGATGCGGAATCCCATTGAACAACTCCCCTTTGACGGAATCTTCCGGCGCAAGTCGCCCTAGGTGGATCTACTATATCCCGGCTTCTTGCCCAAGGCAATTAAGGCGCCGACAATGGCCAGCGTGTAGACGATGACCGTGTATGGGGCGAAGGCCGCGGGGGAGACTTGCAGGGCTTCTCCGCACATTGCCGCCATGACGTTCCAGGGGATGATGCCCGCCGCGGGTACGCCCGAGTCCGCCAGGACGCCGGCGAAGTCTTCAGCGCTGATGCCCAGCTCTTGTCTCTTGGCGGTCATGGCGCGTCCGGGGATTATGACGGACATGGCCTGGTTGGACGCGATTGCCGTCGACAGAACGCTTATCCCCATAGCCCCCAGGAGGAAGGACACCCTGTTCTGGAGCTTATTGACGAGGCCGCCGGAAATATCGTCCATCATCCCCGATGACTCCATGATCCCCGTGTACATGCCCGCGAAAAGGAGCATCAAAGCCATGTTTGTGGTCCCGCGGAGGCCGCCGCTGTGGAAGACTTGAGCCACCTCGGGCCGTGCGTTGCCACCCGGCGTGTACCCTAGGAGGACAGAGCGCAACAAGGTGAGCAGGCTTTCATGCTGATAGAAGATGGCGATCGCTCCTCCCGCCACTAAGCCCGCCACCATGCACAGGCGAACGGGTACTCTCCGTGAAGCTAGGACCACGACCAGAACCGGCGGGATGAGCACCCAAGGGGTGATCCGCGCCATCTCCGTAAGTCCCGTCAGGAATTGGGTTTTCCACGCGAGCCCGGCGCCGTCGGATGACGCCTTCACGGTGAACCCCATGACAGCAGCAGCCACGATGCACACCACGAGAGCCGGAATCCCCGACGCCAACAGGCGCCTGCTTGCTTTCCGCAGGTCAGCGCCGGTCATGTCCACGGTCAGGTGGAATATCCCTGAGAGAAACGACACCCTGTCCCCAAATATGGCTCCGGACATAATTGCCCCCGCTACCGGGGCAGGGGGCAGGTTGAACGCCCGGGCTATCCCCATGACAGCGACTCCGACTGTCGCTACAGTCCCCACCGAGCTTCCAATCAAGGTGGACAAGATGGCCGACAACAGTAGTCCCGCAAGAATCACGTGCCGCGGGTCCACTAGGGAAACGCCGTAGTAGACAAGTCCCTGGATAGTACCTGACGAGAACCATGCGGCTGTCATCATGTTTACCAGGAGCACCAGGATGACCACATTCTTGACTCTGCCTAGGCCGCCCGAAGCGAAGCGGAGGAGGTGGGACATGCTCAGTTCAGTTCCCGCTCTACGCGACCGGACCGACGCGCACAGCCCGGCGAGGATTGTGCCCGCTCCCATAGCCCAAAAAGGGGGTAGGTGAATGAGAATAGTGGTTACGAGCGCCGCGATAAGGCCCAGCGCCGACACGTACGACAACAACTGTCCCGACCGATAAGCTTGTGGGGCCGACTGATTGATCTGTCCCCGCCCCATGCCTTTTCCGCCGCTCAACGTCTATCACACACCGGACTTTTGTGACATAGAGTCGATTATTCGCCAAGGCGGGTACAACTCCTTCATGGCTGCCACCGTCGGCGATGCGCAAAAAAGTCTTCTGTTGTGAATATCTATGCAGGACTTTGAGTAGTCCTTGAGTAATGCATTGTTATCCCCAAAGAAACCGCCAAACGAATGAAAGGAAAGGGAAAGAGGTGTGACAGACTTGATGCTAAAGTATGACCACTACTATACCTACAACGAGCTTGTAGGCGCGATGAAAGGCTTGGTGGAAGCCCATCCTGACTTGGCAAGGCTCGAGGTTATCGGAAAGTCGGGAGAAGGCAGGGACTTGGTGGCTATCATCATCACCAATTCCAAGACCGGGCCAGATGACTCCAAGCCGGGCTACTATATCGACGGCAACCACCATGCCGGAGAATGCGTCGGCTCAATGGCTTCTCTGTATACCGCCGACTACCTTCTCTCCAACTACGGGACGAACGCTCAGGTTACCCGGTTGGTGGACACTTGCTCCTTCTATATCCATCCCAGGGTCTCGCCTGACGGTACCGAGGTATACCTGACGACTCCCGAGACCATGCGGTCTGTCCCGAGGTACTATCCGTACCTACAATGGGAGGAGATGGACGGGCTCTATCCCGCGGATGTCAACGGCGACGGAGAGATCCTGCTAATGAGGGTCGAGGACCCGAACGGCGAGTGGAAGGTGTCATCCAAAGACAAACGTGCTATGGCCAAGCGCGCCCCTGATGAAGTCGAGGGGACTTTCTACCGGGTCTACCAGGAAGGGTTCGTAAGGAACTACACCGGGAAGCCCATAAAGAACGCTCCTTTGAAGTGGGGGCTCGATCTCAACAGGAACTACCCTGCCGAATGGGGGCCTGAGGTCGTCCAGTCAGGCGCGGGGCCGTACCCGTTGTCTGAACCGGAGACAAAGGCCGTCGCGGACTTTGTGATCGCCCATCCCAATATCTGCATCGCGATGACCAACCACACAACCGGCGGGGTGTTGTTGGCGGTACCCGGATCCTGCCCGCCCAGCAAGATCCCGCAACACGACTGGGCGGTACTTAAGGCCCTGGGGAAGATCGGAACCCAAGTGACAGGTTATCCGTGCATATCCATTTTTGAAGAGTTCCACGCCAAGAGTGAGAGCTGGAGCCACGGAGCGGCCGATGACTGGCTGTACCTGCACCGCGGTATCGTCGCCTATACAACCGAGCTTTGGAACCTCGCCACCAGGGCCGGGGTCAAGATGTGGCCGCGGACCGAGAAGGATGATGAGGAACAAGAAGACGACTTTGTGAAGATGCTCCAGTGGCAGGACAAGGAACTGGGCGGAGAGGGCTTCGTGGACTGGACGCCTTTTGACCATCCCCAGCTGGGCAAAGTGGAGATCGGAGGCTGGAAGTCTAAGTTCGTCGTCCAGAACGCTCCTCCGGCGTTCTTGCCGTCCGAGTGCGCCAAAATATCCGAGTGGTTTGTCAGGACCGCGGAAGCCCTGCCTCACCTGTCCATAAGCGAGGTTAACGTGGAGAAAGCGGGAGAGGGCGCCTACGTCGTCAGCTGCCTCTTGGCCAACACGGGATACCTTCCCACTTACGGCACCAAGAAGGCTCTTGAACTGAAGCTTCACTTGCCGTTGACCATCGAGCTGTGCGGAGAGGGCATTGAGGTGATGGGATCCGCCAAGCAGACGCTAGGGCAACTGGAAGGGCGCGCGGCCAGCCAGGCTCAGTTCTGGATGGGTTACTTCAGGGGCGACAGCCCTACGCGCGAGACCAGGGTGAAGTGGACGGTCAAGGCGGCACCTGGCGCGTCCGGCAAAATCACGGCCAAGTCGGCCAGGGCGGGCACCGCAGTCGCGGAGTTCACGATATAGTCGGTCTCCGGGTCCGGGATGTGGTTGCCGCGCAACAGATGATATAGATGCGGACATTGAGTTACCGCCTTCCTCGCCGGGTTTTTGAGGCTCGGGCCAGACTGTATGTTTTTGGGTTCTCCTAACCAAACTACCAACAGAACCATAAGACATACTGTCAGGAAGGTGAGAGTGGTCATGTCCGGCATCAGTTGGGTTACGCGTATCTTGACGATTATTGGAGGTCTGAACTGGGGTCTCATCGGTCTTGCCAACTTCAACCTGGTCGCGGCCATCTTCGGTGAAGGCACTACAGCCGAACGGGTAGTTTACTCGGTGGTAGGTATCTCGGCCCTATGGGAGCTCATCAGGCTCTTGATGAGGGAGCCCGAGAGGGCGGAGGCCAGACGCGACTAGCGGAAACCCAGGGAAGTACAACTGAAGGATAGTTAAACGTAGCTAAACAAGGAAGCCGCGCCGGCTAATCCGACGCGGCTCCTTTTCTACTCGTGGATGACGACCTTTGTCCGCTCAGGAATGTAATCGTAGATCCACTTGGCGTCCTCAACTTTAAGCCGGATGCATCCGTGTGACGCCGGCGTGCCAAGTTTGGCGGCTTCCTCGGGAATGATTTTCTGGTTCTTGTCCATGGCGACACTGTGGAACAGGTAGATGCCCCAGTCTTTAAAGGAAACCCAGTACTTGGCACCCTGTTTGTACTTCTCGTTGAAGAACCATTCTCCCCGGTTTTGGATCTCGAATGTACCCAGCGGGGTTTCATGACCTTCCACGCCTGTGGACGCGATCATCTCCCGGTGGACTACATTCTCGCCCTCCATGATGCGGACTTTCTGCTCGCTTATATCAACGTCAATCCAAAACGTAGTGCTCGTGATTCTGGATGGGTTTTTCTCTAGTTCGCATGTATCCAGGTGGTTTTCCTCAGGGGTCAATTCAACCAGATCCGATGGGTCCTCCGATGAGCCCTTATCCCCTGTAGGGGATTGGATGCCAGTATTGCCGACGGGATCCAGCGCCTCCCCGGCTTGCCTGGAATGCCACTCCGCTACCCCAAAGTACAGCAGCACGAGCAACATCGCCACTACTGCCATCTGTCTTGCGCGTCTCATGACATCCTCCGGTCCCATAAAACTTGAATCTGTCGATCGTTGTCGTATCATGCCGTCTCTTTCGACATACAAAGTACGATAAATGTTCGCGTACGCACGGACAATTTGTTGCACTTACATACTTGCGGAACTTGTCCGAGCGCGGGAGGTGTGAGATGGCTATGCGGTAAGATGGCTATGCAATAGGCGGCTATGCATTGTGGCGTCCAGGCGAAGCCTGGCGTCTACCTTGGTCAGAGGTTGTCGTGGCCTTCCGGGACAGGGATGGTCTTTCCAGAGGCTCCTCCCAATATATTAGCGGGAGACTAGATGAAGAGGGGAAACCGGATGATCGCCCAGTTCACACTGACTGTACCCGAAGGGAAAAGGTTCATCGCGAAAGCGGTCGCGAGCATGCCTCCGGTGAGGAGGGCACGGTTCTCTGGGAAAGTCCTTCTCAAAGGCGGAACAACCGTTAGCGCCGTATCAGAGGAAATCGGGGGACCGCCTCTTAGGATATCGGGCCGCATCACTCCTGACGGAGCCAGGGCCGCCGCGGACAACTCTGACCCTCACTGCATCGTGATAGAGAAAGGGACCGCGACACCGGTCGACGACAAGTTGGAGCTTATTGTGGAATCGATGGGACCGAGGGATGTGGCCATCATCGGGGCTAACCTAATCGATCATCAAGGAGGCGCCGCTATCCTCGCCGGAGGTCCGCTCGGCGGAGCCGCGGGAAAGATCATCTCGGGATTGGCGGCTCAAGGGGTCCAGGTCATCATCGCGTGCGGCGTGGAGAAAATGGGGCCCGGCTTGGTCCAGGACGCGATCGCGGCTTGCGGGAGGTCAAGAGTCACCGGAGCCATGGGCATGGCCGTGGGGCTCGTCCCGCTTCACGGCACGTTGGTGACCGAGGTCCAGGCTTGTTCTCTCCTGGCCAGGGTAAATGCTTCCGTGATAGCCTGCGGAGGTGTGTTTGGCGCCGAGGGAGGCACGACCCTCGTTTGCGAAGGTGACGAAGAAGAACTGGCCAAACTCATTTCCATCGTAAAAGAGGTGAAAGGGACGCGTCTTTCCGGTGCCCCACGTAGCTTCATGGACTGCGTAAAAGGCAATCCGGCCTGCTCCCGGCATATGGCTTGCGATACGTTGTATTCGGAGATCTTGTGCCCCGATACGTTGAGTCGGGGCGCCGGTCCAACAGTCGCCGGCGGTTAGGAGTGACCCCTCAGAGCTTTCGCGAAGGGAATAAGAAAGTGCCCGAACGCCTAAAGCATCGGGCACTTTTTACTTCCGCCGGCGCGCTTCCGAGCGGTATGCCTCTTACGGCATCCTCAGGCGATACGCGTCTTACCGGTTCCTCATTATGGTCTGTTCCCGCCGGGGACCAACTGAAATCCAACCGACTCTTACACCAGCCTGTTCCTCGACGAAAGCCACGTAGTCCTTCGCCTGCTTGGGCAGCTGGTCGAAGGTCCGGATGTGGGATATGGCCTGCTTCCAGCCTGGCAACTCCTCTAAGACCGGCTTGGCCCGGTCCAGGGTGCCGGTCAGCGGGAACTCGGTTGTCTGTTTCCCGTCAATTTCGTATGCCGTGCAGACTGGGATTTTATCCAGATATCCCAGCACGTCGAGGAGAGTCAGGGCGATAGTGGTGGCGCCTTGCATGCGGCATCCGTACCTCGTGGCGACCGCGTCGAACCAGCCTACTCGTCTCGGACGTCCCGTCTTGGCGCCGTACTCTCCCGCGTCGCCTCCGCGTTCTCTGAGCTCATGAGCGGCTTCTCCCTGAAGTTCGGTGACGAACGGGCCGGCTCCGACAGCGCTGGAGTACGCCTTGACCACCGCGATAACCTCGGTTATCGCCCAAGGCGGTAGCCCGGCCCCGACCGTCGCGAATCCGGCCAGCGTGGACGACGAAGTCGAGAAGGGATAGATGCCGTGGTCGGGGTCCCTGAGGGCGCCCAGCTGTCCTTCCAGCAAGATGTTCTTGCCTTTCTTCACGGCATCGTGCAAGAAACTCGAAGTATCGGCTATGAGGTGGCGGATCTTCATGCCGTCCTCATAGAGGCGGTCCACCACTTCGTCCAGGTTCATGGTTGGTTTGTGGTAGAGGTGCTCCAGGAGGACGTTTTTCGCCTCGACTATGGGCCCCAGCCTGTCGCGGAGAGCCTCTTTGTCGAAAAGCTCGCCTGCCTGCACGCCGACCTTCGCGTACTTATCTGAGTAAAACGGAGCGATGCCCGACCTGGTCGAGCCAAACTGTCGGGCGCCCAACCGTTCTTCTTCATACGTGTCAAAGAGCTTGTGCCACGGCAACATCACTTGGGTGCGTTCGGAGACCATCACCTTGGGTTCGGGGACGCCGCGTTTCTTGAGGTCGTCGAGCTCGCGGATAAGTTCCCCCATATCCAGGGCCACTCCGGGACCGAGTATGTTGACCACGTCCGGATAGAACACGCCCGAAGGCAAGAGGTGGAGGGCAAACTTTCCGTATTGGTTGATGACTGTATGTCCTGCGTTGCTGCCTCCCTGGAACCGGATTACCACATCCGACTTCTCGGCAAGGTAGTCGACCATCTTGCCCTTGCCTTCGTCTCCCCAGTTGGCGCCTACCACACATGTAACTGCCATTACAGTTCCTCCTTACACCCGGTGAACGTCATTGCCATTCGCCGCCAATAACATGATAATGACAGCGGACATATAACGGTACTTGTCTATCCTTATGCGATCCATAAGGAGGCGTTATAGTTGTTTGTGAACCTGGACCTTTACCGGGTCTTCCACTATGTTGCCCGACTCGGGAGCATTTCCCGTGCGTCGGAAGAGTTGTACGTTTCGCAGCCCGCCGTGTCCCAATCCATTAAACGCCTGGAAGAGCAACTGGGAGTGCGCCTTCTCATCCGCACCCCAAGAGGAGTGCGCTTGACCCAGGAGGGGGAGACTCTGTACCAGCACATCTCCCAAGCTTACAGTCTTATCGAGGCGGGCGAGCGCCGCATCCTCGAAGTCCGCGGGATGATCAGCGGGGAGGTCCGCATAGGAGCCAGCGACACGCTGTGCAAGTACTACTTGGCTCCCCATTTGGAAGTGTTCCACCGCCAGTTCCCGGGGGTCCACATTCACGTGACCAACCGAACCACGCCTGAAACCATCGAGCTCCTCCGGTCGGGGAAAGTGGACATTGGGCTCATCAACCTGCCCATAGCGCCCGATCCATCGCTTGTGGTGAGGGAAACCATAACGGTTCACGACTGTTTTGTGACGGGAACCAGGTATTTGGAGAAGTATCCCGGCATCATTGAAAGACCGATCCCTTTGGAAGAACTGCTCAAGCATCCCCTGTTGATGTTGGAGACTGCTAGCAACACCAGGCGGTACATAGACCGCTGGGCTTCCAGCAAGGGCGTGACGCTTAATCCGGAAGTGGAGCTTGGAAGCATCGACCTCTTGCTCGAGTTCGCGGGTATCGGGCTTGGAATCGCCGCCGTGGTCAGGGAGTTCGCTCAAGCGGAGCTGGCCTCGGGGCGCTTGAAGGAAGTCAGGCTGCAGGAGCCCATTCCTCCAAGGCGCATAGGAATCGTGACGCTCAAGAATGTCGGCCTGCCAGTGGCCGCGTCGCGATTTGTGGACTTGCTGCTGGAAACAGGGGAATAGAACCTCCCGAGGCTGTTT
>DULO01000079.1 GCA_012840345.1 Candidatus Fermentithermobacillaceae bacterium | reverse complement strand
TCGTTTACCTGCGGTTCTATTCCACAGGTGTCCACGTTTTGCACAGGTTTTTTCTCCCGTTGCTGTAGCGGTTGCTGTAGTGAAATGGTGCCCAAAAACGCATGTAGAACAGCCAAGATGACACACCCTGAAAACGTGGGGCCAATCGCCCTCCGGCAATCAGCCCCTAGACTTACCTCTAAATCGGACTACGCCCTGGTGATCTTGATGAAAGCCGGGGCAACGGGCGCGCCGTCAACCACGGCAAGGGACCTGTACATGATGGTCGCCGTCGTGAACCCTGCATCTCTGCTCACCTCAAGCGCGATCGGCTGGCTGAAGTTGAAGTAGTAGAAACCAGGGTTTCCGACAATTGTCGTCTTGGCGGGGATGTAGTCGTCGATGACGACCGGTTTCCCCATTAACCGCATGGGCATGCCCTCGCTGGTGTCCCTTACGAGCAAGGGCACCCCATCTGTACTCTTGACCTTTGCCCAGTACCCGAAGAGCTCGGCTGTCGAGGTAGCCACCACCGAGCCGGGAGCGAAGTTGGAAGGCAAGAGCGCGAAGGCGTCCGCGAGCCCGTCCCAGGCATCACCGTCAGCCGCGATCGCCACGCTGTTGGTGGCATCCCAGGTGAACCCGTTGAGGATTCCCTTCGGCTGCCCTGTCCCGGTACCGTTGACAAGCGCATCCGCAAGGGCGTCCCTGGTGCAGCGCATCAACTCCTCCAGCAGGTAGCTCTCGAAGGCGGCAATGCTCATCGACTGAGTTGCCGCGCTCATGGAGAACAGCTTCACCAACTCATAGCCGGTTAGCGTGACGCCTCCCGGCGGGGAGTTGCTATCGGCTATCTCCTCCCCTTGTGTGTGCCACGCGGCGGGCTGCTGGACTCCCGCCTGCGGAATGGTGAGATTGCCGGGAACCTGCAGGATGCGTGCCAGTGAAAGCAGGCCTCCCGCCTTCCTGGTCCCCTCGATCACCTGGTTGAAGACCGACGTGGGAATCATCACGGCCCCCGTGGTCGTGGTGATGAGGGCCCGCCTCTCCACGTCCTGCCCCATCAAGTATCTGAGAAAGACTTCCCGGTACTCTGGTGAAGCCCTCCGTTCCTCAATCTCATTGGCGTAAGCCATGCGTGTGTCGCCTCCCTTCGGATCCTCTCTACGAAATGTCGCGACGGTTCTAAGGCCAGCGGTCGAACCGGCCCTAATAGCCGCTACCGTCTCAACCTGGCCTTCAATCTCCATTTGTCGCTGCTCCAGGTTGTCCAACTCGGCCTCAATGGCGTCGAGGTCAAGTTTCTCGGTCGGGACGTCGCTCTTCAGGAGTGCGCGAATCTCCTTCTTGCGGGCCCGGATTTCCGCGAGTTCTTTAGCGTAAAGCCCCATTTGTTCACCTCACAGTCTGCCGGCCTACCGCAACTCAGCCTCCTCCGAGGCCTTGCGCCGCTCAGTCTCCACGTCAACGCGACTCATTGCGTGACTCGGCGTGTTGCTTATCGAAAGCCCCGCCGTCCGGCAGGGACGTTTCTTCGTCGACAGTCACCCACTTTGGGGGTTTGGCCGAAAAACGCTCGATATTCATCGTTTTCGGCCCTTTTTTGGCTAAAACCAGCCAATTTCTCCCGGAGCGGTACCCTCTGGCACTACTCCCCCCTCACGCGAGACCCATTCCGGGGTTTTTGGAGGTAGGCCACCCGGTCTCCTGCGCCCTACCTGCCCTTCGATGAAGGGGGGGTGTACCGTTTGCCTTTCTGCGCCAAGCGGAACGCCTTCGCCAGCATGGGGAGCGCTTTCTTCTGCTTCTCCCACCGCAAGTCGCGCTTTACGCTGGCCTATGAGCCACAGAATCGTGGTCAGGTCCGAGAGCGTGTCGAGGTCCAGGCCGTCGAGGTACAACATCTCGGCAATGGTATTCGCCAGGCGATTTAGGTATCGCACTTGTCGGTCCCTCATCCGGTTCGCCCCCTTAGAAAGAAGATGTAAAACACCGTCACTTGTGTCACAACCGTCACAAAGCATCACCTACCTGGTCTTCCATTTGTGACGATGTTGTGACGAACTCAGCGATCAGTGCATTTTGCGTCACACTTTGCGTCACACCCAAAGGGGCAGCATCGGGGCCGTTTGTGACAGTTGTGACGGTTGTGACGGTCGAAAACCTATATATTCTGATGAGACGCTTCCCCGTACCCGCTTCGCGCGAGCGCCCTATCTCCACCTCAATGCCGGTCTGTCTCAAGAACCCCGATGCACGTCTCAAGCGGCTAGAGAGAGCTCTTGAGGTTTTGGGCCAAGTCTTCGACTCGCGGGCCTTGTCGGGCGCATGCTTCTCTAAGGCCGCAAGTAGTTCGGTTGCGGTTCCTTCCCAATCCTCGTCCTCAACCAAAGCGGCTACGGCGGTAGCCACTGCATCAGACTCAAGGGCTAGGGTTACCGCGTCCTCAACGATCTCCTCATAGGCTTCCAGGAACCCCCCTGCCTTCCACGGCAAGGCGGTCTCGGCAGCGGTTACCCACTTGGCGAAGTCGGCCAGGCGCGGGAGCTTGTCCAGGTTGGTGACTGGCAGGTTTAGGAGAGCCACACAAACGGCGTCGAGGAGTGCCCCCAAAAGCCTCGGCCTTGCT
>DULO01000078.1 GCA_012840345.1 Candidatus Fermentithermobacillaceae bacterium | reverse complement strand
AGGAGGAATAGCTGTGGACGCGCTGTTCATAAGGACCGTCAACATGAGCATCACGGCGAGTTACGTTATCCTCGCGGTGTTCCTCGTCCGCTTGGCTCTCAGGATGACGCCAAAGGGATACTCATACGTCCTGTGGTCAGTCGTCCTTTTCCGATTGGTTTGCCCGGTGTCATTCTCGTCGGTCCTGAGCTTGTTCAACGCGAAACCCTTCGACATGACTGCCGCGCAGCAAGGCGGCGGAGGAATTGCCCTCGAATACATCCCGCCTGACCTGGGGTACATGAGGGCTCCCAAGGTGACCATCGGCATTCCGGCCGCCAACGAGTTCATCAGCAGCAGCCTGCCGGCCCTGCCAGCCGCAAACCCGGTAGCGAGCGTCAATCCTCTGCAAGTCTGGATAACGATCGGGGCCATGGTTTGGTGCGCCGGCATCGCAGGGCTCCTCATCTATGGCGTCATCGCCTACATTCGCTTAAGACGCTGCGTGGCTACCGCCGTAAGGTTAAGCGGCGACGTCTATGAATCCGACCGGATCCCTTCTCCGTTCATCCTCGGCTTCGCTAAGCCCCGGATCTACATTCCCTTCGGCCTTGGCCAACGCGAGCGGGAGTACATACTGGCGCACGAGCGCTATCACCTAAGACGGAAGGACCATTTCGTCAAGCTGCTCGGTTTCGGCGCGCTGACCGTCCACTGGTTCAACCCGCTTGTCTGGCTGGCGTTCCATGCCATGACGAGGGACATGGAAATGAGCTGCGACGAGAAAGTGCTAGCGCAGACCGGCACGGGTATCGCAAAGGAATACAGCATGTCGCTGCTTTCGTTCGCCGGAGGTCACCGGTTCTTCGGAGCGAGTCCCCTGACCTTCGGGGAGACGGGCATAACGGCGCGCGTCAAGAATGTGCTGCGATTTCGGCCTGCACCGAAGTGGGCAACCTTCCTCGCGGCTGCCCTGTGCATCCCTATCATCGCGGCCTGTGCCTCGAATCCCGCGATTGACCCGGTGCGAATCAAGCCGAATGACCTCTACGGCAGTTACAGGTTCCAGAAGCTCGTGTACATGTGCCCCCTCAGTTCGTTCCTGCCGCAAGATGGGTACCGGATATCCTACACTCTCACGCCAAACCGGCTCATGATCACCGACGAAAATGGTGGCCAGCGCAGTGAGCGGATTACCTACGAGCCGTCTGTGGTGGATGAGGATACGTTTAAGGATGAATTCATGCTATCTGAGCCAGAGCCTGGAACCAGTTTCAGCATACCCGACATCACCGAATACACCGAACGGTACCAGTACGACCTGAGCAAGGCTTCCGCGAACAGACGCGGATGGCGTCTGTACCTGATGGATGACGAGATCTGGATAGCCTCCACGACCGAGCAGTTTATCTGGAGCATCTACCGGGTTACCAGGTATGACGATATCCAGCCCGAGGCCATGGGCCACCTCGAGAACATTTTCGAAGGCGGCACGCGTATGTGGTACCAGGAGAGTTACGAATCTGGCCCCCCAACCGACGCCCCAACAGTCCGGTCCTTTGAGATACCGCACAGCGGCCGTTACAGAATACTGTTCCAGCACTGCAAGTACTGGGCCAGAGCAGAAGAACCCGTTCTGCCGTCGGGTCCCGCCATCTACTTTGGCGATGAAGAAGGCCCCAGGCTTATCTTCATTATCGGCACAGGCTACATCACCTACGTGGATGGGGATAGAACTACCACGTACATCGCAGAGGAGTCTTATCAAGGGATGCTCCCGGACGACATCCTGATGGAGTTCTCCCAGTATGAATATAGTTACGAAAACGTGCTCGTTCCCGATGAAGGGTACGGCAGCTTTGAGGAAGTCGCGTACGGGTTCATGAACCAACTCGGTCAGTACTGGGAGAACATGACGCCCGAGAACATCAACCGCATTACAGACTTCAAGGTCCTCGAGATTGAGGTCACACTGACCCGTGAGGGTGACGACTCGATCTTCGCGTTCTCGTGCACCTATGCCATAAAGCCTGTTAACTTCAACATAGTCACCTGGTGGGCCGGGGGCGGCGGAGGAGTGGGCACTGGCGACCTCGAAGGGTGGATTATCAGGTGGAATGAGGTTCGCCTTGAGCACGAGGATGGTTTCTGGCGGTGCACGAGTATGGGGACCGGTGGGATGCGGCTGGATTAAAGAAGCAACAATTCCGTAACGCCTATGCCCTTCCGGGCTTGTAATCCCCTCGCTTCTGCTGTAAGTATTCGTGAAACAGCAGAGGCGCCGGCGGTGTGTGCCAACGTGAAATTGATGAGAGGGATCGTCGACTCTCTACCCTTCAGCCTGACTGTGGGCACACTGGGAATAGTCTTTGGGGCGACTGCCGGATCCGCAGGTTTGGGAAACCTGACGGCTATTCTCATGTCCTTCCTGGTCTTTTCAGGAAGCGCTCAATTCGCGGCCTTGGGCTTGTGGAAACAACACGCAACAGCCCTTCTGCTCACGACAACCCTCTTGAGCACCCGTTTCCTTCTCATGAGCGCCTCTTTGGCGGCGAGGCTTCCGCGCATTCCTACATGGTTGCGGACCCTCCTGGGTTTCGGCGTGACCGATGAGTCCTATGCGCTGTCGGTAACTCGCGGAGCGAAGGGTGCCCAGATCTCGGTCCCCTACTTGGCAGGCTGCATGCTTGCCATATACGTACCGTGGGTTTTGGGAACCGGGTTGGGGGCCAGCCTGATCGGACCGCTGATCAAGAGGGCGCAGATTCATCGCCGATCCGCTGAGAGGAGGCTCGGTGACGAATGAGCGACGTAATGAGCGTCGTAATAATGGCCACCGCCACATTTCTCCTGCGCGCCAGCCCTGTTTTGTGGATCAGGGACGCCGAACGCATGCCCCGATGGGTAAAGCGCTGGCTTGAGTACGTCCCGCCTGCTGTGTTGGCAGCACTTGTAGCGCCGGAGATACTGGCGAGAACCGGTCCCCGCATACCCGGCCTAGCCTTAGCGTACATAGCGTGCCTGGTAACCGCGTTGCGTACGCGAAGCATAATCCTGCCGCTCTTAGCTGCCATCGTAACGCTTGCTATAGCCGGACTCTTCTAGGTACGCCGCTCATCCGCGCCTTGTGTACCCTCTTTTCATGTTGGAGATGCTAGTGAGAGACATCCACACGAAGGGAGTCCGGGGAAAATGGGCCAACGGTATCGAACCATAGAGTCGTTCATGCGCCAAGGACCGGCTTGGCTATCCATCAACGTGAGCGATGGAGTTCAAGCGGAATTACTTGTCGAGGCCATCTCTCCGCCAAGTCCCGCCCCCGCCCAGGCTCCGTTCTGCAGTTTCCAGCTAGCGGGGCCCTGTGGCCGCATTAACCTGGATGAAGAGGAAATCGCCTATGTCCAGCCAGACGGGCCTCAGGAAGGTACATCGTTGTATATCACCCTGGATAACGGCGCGTCGCTGACCTTGGCACGACAGCGGGTTAGTCCATAGACGTTGGAAGCGGCAACCCCCGCGACGCAAGGTAGCCCCTCCAATCCACCTCTCGAACTTCGCCTGCCGTGAGGAAGGCGATAATGACCTTTCTAACCGGTTTGCCGAGAATGGTTTCGGCAGCTAGAGCGTATAGTGCTACTTGAGGAGAATACCGGGCAACGGCATCGTCGATTTGGCCCGCGCTCAACGCGTCCGTTTTATAGTCGAGGATGGTCAAGCCATCCCGGTCCTCCACCAAGACGTCAATGACGCCTTGGAGCAGCACTTCGTCCGCTTCGTCAGTCAGTTCCCGGGGCGCCGACATCTGTCCTGCCACAAGCGCGGCCGGAACGGAGAGGGTAAAGGGCACTTCCCGCCTCACTTTATCGGCATTGTCGGTCAACATCCGCCCCTCGGGAGTCGCGAAAAACGCTGCTATGCTGGAGACATCCACCTCGTCGACCTCTGACGCTTGCAGGAATCCCATATCAGCCAAGCGTACCGCCTCCTCCCGTACCTCTCCGGGTGACCCCGAAGCCAAGAGGTTCATCCTTGCCAGCACCGTATGAGTCGCGATGCCCCGGCGAATGCCCTCGCTCTGAACTTTCCCATCGCCGAATGCCAAGCGCTTTCGCGGACGTGGGATGAAGCGCCAGGAGTCCTCTTCTTCATCATCGAGACGCCGTTTCAGTTCCCCCACGCTCATCCTGGCAGGGGTCGTCGTAAGGTCAACCAGCGGATACACCCATTCGAGACGCCGCTTGACCTCGTTGTAGACCGCCTCGTCCGAACCGGCAGCCAGAGTCTCTAGCAGATTCTTAAGAGTGCCCGCTTCCGCAATCTGGTTCCCAATCTGGTACCCGGTCGAGTAGTCCGACTGTTGCCTTAGGTCCTGAGGCAATGGAATCGGCCGGCCGTCGCCGGTTCCCCAGAAGTGGACACAAAACGGAGGTAAACTGTCGGGCGCCGTATGCGCGGTAGCAGAGTTGGCGGCGACTACCGCACCCGCTTCAGACGCGGCGGACTGCTCCAGTGAAGCCTTCTCCGCGAGGATGACCGGGCACAACCAGTCTAGGTACGTCCCCGCCGACGCGATATCAAGGCGCTGCCAGCGCGTCACCATCTTTTCCAGGTTCCGCGCCGACCCGACCAGGCACAGTTTCTCCTTTGCCCTGGTAAGCGCCACGTAAAGGACCCGCATCTCCTCGGCAAGGTTCTCTTCCTTGAGTCTCTGGGCGATGGCTTGGTGCGCCAAAGACGGGTACTTTACCCGGTTCACCAAGTCGCAGTACATCGCGCCGATACCCAATTCCCTGTGGAACAAAATGTCTTGACGCAAGTCTTCGGTGTTGAACCTCTTGCCAAGGTCCATGACGAAGACCACGGGAAACTCCAGTCCCTTCGCCTTATGGATGGACATCACGCGCACGACGTCTTCCTGCTCGCCAAGGGCTCGCGCCGCGCCCAGATCTCCCTCGGACTCCTGAAGACGCTCGATGAACCGCAAGAAGCGAAACAGACCGTGATGGCCATAGCTGTCAAACTGCCTAGCGCGGTCGCACAGGACTCGTAGATTGGCTTGACGTTGCGCTCCTCCAGGCAAACCTCCGACGTAGTCCTCGTAGCCGGTCTCTCGAAGGATGGTCCAAAGGACTTCGGCCAGAGGCTTCCGGCGCGCCATGGTCCGCCAGCGGTCGAGGTCAGAAAGGAACTGTCTTAGAACCTGAGATAGGCGGGGCTCACCGTCCGCGACGGACTCGCTGTCCCCCGGCGAGCCACTGCTACCGGCACGGGCCGCGGCCACGACCGCGTCGTAGAAATCCCCTTCCCTATCGTGAATCCTGATTGCGGCAAGGTCCTCGGCGCTTAGCCCGACAACCGGTGACCGCAATACGGCAGCCAAAGGAATGTCCTGCCTCGGGTTGTCGATGATGGACAAGAGCGAGAGGGCTATCTCCACCTCTCTTGCCTGGAAGTATCCGGTGGCGGTGTCGGCGTAAGCCGGGATACCCGCCCTGCCAAGGGCCTCGAGGACGGCGTTGGCGCGCTCCTTGGTAGACCTCATCAGAATAGCGATGTCCTTGTACGTGCACGGCCTGTAGGCTTGTTTGCCCGCGTCCCACAACATGAGGGGGCGCCCCGGGTTCACCATCTCCGCGATCCTCGAAGCCACCACGAAGGCTTCCTTTTCAACCGCTTCGTAATCCTCAAGGTCTGAAGAACTGTCCGGGGGAGCGTCTTCCGCGTCGTCTGTGGAAGCATCTGAACCAACGCCCTGGGAGGAGGCCGAACGTTCCGGCATCTCCCTTTCCATTAGGTGCAGCTCGGCCACGAACGTATCGTCTTCACAAGGGGGATAGCCTGCTCCCAACCGCAGCCGGTGCCCCTCGTCGTAGTCGATGTCCGCCAGGTCCGCCCGCATGATGCGCTCGAATACCCAGTTGGCGGCATCCAACACTTCGGACCGGCTGCGGAAGTTGGTCGACAGGTCTATGCGCAGTCCGGGGCGTGCCGCGGCGATGCTATCTCTTTCCCCGGCAACCGCGTACCTCCTGTGCCTTTCAAGGAAAATGCGGGGCTCGGCAAGCCTGAAGCGGTATATGCTTTGCTTGATGTCCCCGACAGTAAAGAGATTGGATTGGTCTCCGTCTCTCGTCACCAGCGCAAGCAAAGCCTCTTGGACAGGGTTGGTGTCCTGGTACTCATCGACCAACACGTAGTCAAACTCAGACCGGACTTGAGCCGCCACCGCGCCGTTGTCCTTGGAAAGGGCGAGGAGGCAGTATCTTTCAAGGTCGTAGAAATCCAGGCCGCCGCGGTCCAGCTTCTTGGCGGTGTACCTGGCGTCGAGCTGCTTTACCACGGCTATGAGGCAGTCGAGATAGGGGGCCAAAGCGGTGAGCTCCTTGATCAACTCCTCCGCCGGCCGCATGAACGCGTACTCGCCGATTCTTCGGAACTGCTCCTTGGCGGCATTACGCCTCGCTTGAGCCCCTTCTTTGAGAACCGGGTTTTCCGGTCTCCGGATTGAAGGCATGCGGGCGAACTCGTGGCCGAGCAACTGTCGCAGGGATTCTCCGGGTTGTTCCAAGGTCCCGTCCTGGAGCGTGTCATCGCCCGCGGCCAACAGCTTCTCAACCAGGCCCTTTGCCCTGGAGTAGACGTCCATTTCTTCTTCGATTACTTCCAGATACGCGAGCGGACCGCCCGGCTCGAGGCAGATCTTACGGGCTTCTTGAGCCAAGAGAAGAGCACGGTCTAGGTCGCGGGCCGCGGACTTCAATAGAGACCTGGTCCATGGAAGCCGCCAAACCGAATCTCCGGATTCACTGCCATCGCCTTTGCCGTCACCGGCGCCGCCGCAGTCACCGTTGCCTTGTCCGCTCACACAGTTTCTAGTCAAGACGCTATTGACCATAGCCCTCGCTTCCTCGAGCCAAGCTTCCATGGAGGGCTGTGTCCTGGCGAAATCGTACAGGCGCGCCACCGTGGCCTTGAGTCCTTCGTCCACGCCCCGGCCTCCGAACATATCCACCAAGTCGTGGAACAAGTCGGAAGCCTGGTACATCTCCTCAAAGACCTCGTCGATGGCATCCTGCTTTAGGAGGTCCGCCTCACCGGTATCCAGCACCCGAAAAGACGGGTCCAGGTCCACTTGGTGGAAAAATCTCCTCAGAATGCGCAAACAGAACGCGTGAATGGTAGAGATCTGAGCCCTTTCAAGGAGGTCCAGCTGACGCCTGAGCGGCGTGTCCTCCCCGCTTTCGGCTATCTTCTTCTCAAGGGCGGCCCGGATCCTCGCCTTCATCTCCTGAGCTGCCTTCTCCGTGAAGGTGACCACGAGGAAGCGCTCGATGTCCGCGGGAGGATCTCCGGTCACGAGCCGGATCACCCTTTCCACCAATACCGCGGTCTTGCCCGTGCCGGCCGACGCGGACACCAGAAGATTCGTTCCTCGGGTCTCTATCGCCAGTCTTTGCTCTGCCGTCCACTTCGGTCCTTCGCTCACTGCCCGGTCCCCCCTTCCGGCGCTCCTTGTCCTCCGAGTTCGTTCCATATGACTTCGGGAGGAACCGGTTTCACATTCCTGTAGTAGTTCCCCGGAATCAGCGCGTCAAACTGACACAACGGCCCGAACGGGCAATACGTGCACGCCCTCTTCTGCCCCCTGCGGTATGGCATGATATCCGCCCTGCCCTTCAGGACTTGACCCGCAAGCTCTCGCACCTTCTCCTTAACAAAATCCAGTAGGAACGGGAACTTGTCTTTCGGGACCACCGAAGAACGCGCCCCAAGGGCATCTTTAGTGAACTGAACCGGGATAATCGGCGAGTACCCCTTCATCTCAGAATCCATAAGACCCGCTATTTGGCGGTCGCCCGCTACCAGGCCGGCCATGCGGAAGCTCTTCAGGAGGCTCTCTTTGGACTGCTCCTCCGGAACCGGACCGGATGTGGAGATTATGGGGTCCCGGACTACGAAATAGAGGGCACCCGCCGGAACAACCTTAGAGTCAGGCGGGTAGTCCGGGACGATGTCCTTCCACGAAGACACGGCCACCAGGAGATAGACAAGAAGCTGCAGCGAAAGCCCCTCATAGACGTCGGTGAGATCGAGCGGTCGCGGGCTCGATTTGTAGTCAATTACTCGTAGGTAAGTAGCGTCCCCGACGGCGCACGCGTCCAGGCGGTCTATCTGTCCGCGCAGAGTCACTTGACCGAGTTCCCCAAGAGGCAGCACTAGGGGCGGAATCTTGCCCTGGAGCCCGAACTGAGCTTCAAGAGCTACCGGCCTAAACTGGGCCCTCTTGGCGTGCTGGGCCAAGACGCCTGCCGCGCGCCGGGTTATCCTTCCGAGGGCTCGCCCGACGTGACGATACCGGGCGGAACTTAGGAAAATCTCCTCCTGGACCTGCGGGATAAGTCTCTCCACCACTCGCGACACGGCATTGTCAATATCCGCGTCTGTTAGGGCGGTCCAGTCTTGCTTCCCGCTTTGGACCTCCGAGACGAATTCCTTCAAAGCGTTATGCAGGAAAGTCCCCGCGTCGGCTGGTTCCAGCTTGTACACGTCCCTCTCCTTGAGTCTAAGGCCGTCCGCGGCAAAGTGGCTGAACGGGCAAGCGCTGAATCGTTCCAGCCGGGATACGCTTGTCGCGAGAACTGAGCCGTAGAGTCTTCTGACCGTTGACTGCCTTAGAGGCGGAACGAAGTTTCGGTATTCCAGGGACCGGAGGACTCTCTGGATTGCTACGCCGTGCTCCATGTCCGCACATCGCTCTTGGACGGTCCCGTCCCCGTAGGCTGCCCTGTGCGCGTCTCGCTCCCGTGCGGTCAAGTACCTTAGAGCTTCCGCCCAAGCAAGTCCCGGGAAAACTCCTTGCTTTCCCAGCGCTAGCCTCCTCACGGTGAGGCTCAAAACCCTGGCCGGAAGCAGATAGTCCAGGTCATCGGGCATCCGTCCGGGCGGGTCCATAGAAACGAGCCGTTCCGGCCGGTCACCTAGAATCTTTCGGATAGTCCCTACCACGTGAGACGGTTCGAGGGCTTTGCCTTCCGCGTCCCCCAAGGGGTACGAGACGTAAAGCCGGTGGCTCGGCCTAGTCAGAGCGATGTACACAAGATACTTCTCGTGAAGCTGTTTGAGGCGGGAACCCGGGCTCATCTCGATACCGAGGCTCATCAGCCTCTCTCGTTCTCCATCGGTGAAAATGCCGTCATCTGAATGGCGTTTTGGAAATGAGCCCGCGGTAGCTCCGAGAAGAAATGTCGCCTTGCAGGCGGGCTGCCGGGACCGGTCCAAGTTACCCACCAAGACTTGGTCCAGAGAAGGCGGTATCACGCCGAGCCTGATGTCGTGGAGCCCCGCGTCCAACAACAGCGCGTAGGTCCTAAGGTCGCACTGACGGTCTTTGAGTATCTCCGCCGCCTGCTCGAGTATTTCCATGGTCTTGTCCCATATACCCGCATGCACCATGGACTCGGCCAAATCCCCTGCTTCCTCGGCTTCCGTCTGCCACTTCTCAAGAGTTCCGGGGACGTCTAGGTCAACAAGCAGCTTGTAAAGGGCCAACGACACGTCGGCGGCGCATGGAGCTATGCGGTCACCGGAGGCAGGAGGGTCGCCTACCGCGCGGCTAGAGTCAGAATCATGCCCTGTGCCGGCAGCGCTTTTGGGCTGAACCGACGCGTAAAATGCCGCCAAGTGCTCCACCGCCTTGCGGCGGACCTTATCGCAAAACTCGCAGCGCTGCTCCTCCCGGTAGTCCCGGTCCTCCTCGACCATATACCGCTTCTTGAACCGCCAGGGTTCCTCGGACACCCACCTCTGATGGTTGATTCCGTGTGCCAGGACGTAGTTCTCCAGTATGTCGACTTCCTCACGACTCACCGGCACTAGATCCGTCTTCAAGTACCTGAATACCGCTTCGGACGAAAAAGACGTAAGCACTACGTCCAAAGCGGCCCTGAGCAGTTCCGCCAGCGGATGATGGGAAACGGACCGCTTCTCATCGATGAAGTGCGGTATGCCGTGGTCCTTGAACACCAGCGACACCAGTTCAGAGTACTTGTCCAGTTCCCTGGTCTCGACGGTGATGTCCCGGTAACGGTATCCGCAATCCCGGACCAAGCGGATTATCTCCCTGGCAACAAACTCGACTTCAGCCAGGGGGTTAGCGGCGGCCACAACCTGGACACCGTCTTGGTAATAGGACGGTTCCGCATTCTCCGGTCCGCTGCCGTCAGGACCGGGTTGGCCAGAAGGTGCGCTTCGTACCTCCGAACGGTCCTTGGTTGCGCCGTCGGCCCTGACGCGAACTCCGCGCAGCGCCGCCTCCAACACGGCAAGGTCTCTGCACTCGAACCTCGGTAAAGGACCGTCTCTGCCCAAGATCACGGGAGGTACTTCGGGCACCCCCTTCTTCCAGGCAACCTCCCTGATCTTCTCAAGAGCTTCCCGGGTCTGGTGGAAAAGGCTGTCCTCGCTAAGGGCGGATCTCGCGGCCTCCTCGTCTATACATAGGGCCACATTCACCTCGCGAGCCGTCTCCAAAAGCGCCCCCAATGCCCGGTACTCATCGGGATTGAAACCGGAAAAACCGTCAATCCAGACCGTGGCGCCCTTGACCAGGCGCGATGCCGACATCCTCTCCGAGGCGAGATTGAGGTAGTCCGTCGGGTCCAGGAAGCGGTCCTTCAAGAACGCTACGTAACCGCGGTAGACCACTCCGAGATCGTGGACCTTCTGTTCGAGGAACGGGGCATCGATACCGGTCACCCGCGCGTCAAGATCGTCCGGACTAACCTCATAAGTATGGAGTTCGTTAAGGGTATCCGTGACGTTGTCCCGGAACCCGGGATAGTTCACAAGCGGAGCAAATACGGTTAGGTCTTTGCGGCTGTCCCAGAGAATCGCCTGAACAGCCATGCTCTTACCCACCGGAGTGATGAACGGGTAAAACGTCCCCCCGGTCTCTTCAAGGACACGCCAAGCCAAGCGGCGGAAGGACAGGACCTGAAGGTCCATGAACCCCTTGAGCCGTGGGTCTCGCAGGATGAGGCGCTCCATCTGGAAAGTGGCTTGGTCAGGCACGATGAAGAGGATGCTGCCTGTGCCTGCATGCTGACTGGATGTCCAAGCGCTCGCCTCGCCAACCGGCGTGCCAGTAGGCGATGAATACTTGCCGGCTTCCTCGCCAACGTAACGACGCGCCGCAAGACTATCGGCGATAGATCTCGCTATGTACGAAGTCTTTCCCGAACCCGCAGGTCCGAGTATAAATCGAAGGCTGATGCGAATCACCCCAATGGGGATGATTCTTCAGCGAGCCGGTTTTTCCCTATCTTGGGCGATACGCTCCGATTCCGCTCATATCGTCTCCGACGCGGTAAGAGAACACTACGAGGACCGCGATACGCTCTAATTACCGCAGTTCCCCGTCCTCCATCGCGAGCCTGACTATCGCGTTCAGCCCCACTTCTATGAGGGTTTCCTCCGCTTTCACGAACAGCGGGTCTTTTTGGTGGTGGGCGATGTTCAGGTTTCCCGACTTGACCGAAACCTTAGGGATTCGCGGGCCGTTATCCAAGACAAACGCCGCCCCACAGCGGAAACGCCTGTACAACCCCACGATGAACTGGGTATCGGATTCCATCTCCAGAGAGAGGATTCCGCCGCGACGGAGGAGTTCGTTATGCTCGTCGTTGTCGGGCCGGTAGAAGGCATCCACAGAGGCGACGGGTCCCACCAACGCGGGAACACCTAAATCCCGGGCCGCGTCAACCAGCGCCCGGGTGACTTGATAGTCCGCGACAGCCGGAAACGGCTTGGGAAGATACTCGTCGCCGGTGCCGCCTCCCCGGTAGGAGCCGGTCGCGATAACGATGTCGCCGACTCCTGTCTTCGGAGATATCCCTCCGGACGAACCGAGGCGAATGAACGTGTCCGCTCCCATGTTTCCCAGTTCTTCCATAGCGATGGCTACCTGGGGCCCACCCATTCCAGTCGAGCAGACCGTCACGCGGACTCCGCGAAACGTCCCGGTATGTACGAGATAACCCCGGGTGTCCGAAACGAGCCAGACGCCGTCCAGCCTCGAGGCTATCTTCTTGCCGCGGACGTGGTCTCCTGGAATGAAACAATACCTTGCGATATCCTCATCTCGAGCCTTGATGTGATGCTGGGTGAACTCGTCAGCCATCGTTGCCTGGTCCCCTCCATGCGGAACGTCTTTCCTAGGCATACCGGTCATCCTCGACGTCCTTGACGATTTCTTCAGCGAAGCTTGTCCCGTCTCCTCTGTAATCCACTCCGAGAAGGTCGGCTACGGTGGCGCCAAGATCGGCGAACGTGGTTCGTTCGGGCAGTATGAGCCCTCTCCTAAGCCGCGGGCCCGCCATCAGCGCGGGTACGTACTCTCGCGAGTGGTCGGTGCTTACAGTCGTGGGATCGCATCCGTGGTCCGCTGTTATGATTAGGACATCCTCCGGGCCCAGGCGGTTCAGGAGAGACGGCACCGCCCGATCAAAATCGACCAAAGCCCGGGCGTAACCTTCCGGGTCGTTTCGGTGACCGTACAGCATATCGAAGTCAACTAGGTTCGCTATGACCAGTTGGCGGCCCGGCGACACCGCCGCGACACCGGAAGGCTCAGGGTGATGCCCTTGCCGCATCTCGCTCAGGACCGCTTCGACGCCATCACGGTTGCTTTCGGTATGGACGGCTCTATCGATACCCCGGCCCGCGAAAATGTCCTGGATCTTACCAATGGCGGTCACGGTGACTCCGGACTCCTGTGCGTAATCGAGCAGCGTGGGGCGCGGAGGAGGAACGGAGAAGTCCTTTCGGTTGGCGGTACGCACGTACCCAGACCTGGCAGGCTCAATCTCTACCGGCCCGACAAACGGCCTGGCGATCACCCTGGCCAAGGAGGTCGGCTCCGAAAACAGCTCACGCGCGGCGCGGCACCACCGGTAAAGGGTCTCCAGAGGGACAACTTCCTCGTGGCAGGCAATTTGAAAGACGCTGTCCGCCGAGGTATACACTATGGGCCTGCCGGTGGCCACGTGCTCCGGGCCCAGTTCCTGGATTATCTCAGTTCCCGAAGCCGGCTTGTTACCCAGAATCTTCCTGCCTATACGCCGCTCGAATTCTAAGACAATCTCCGGGGGAAAACCGCCGGGATACGTCCTAAACGGCTCCTCCAAAGTAACGCCGGCAATCTCCCAGTGGCCGGTTGTCGTGTCCTTCCCGGGCGACCTTTCGGCCATCTTGCAGCATATCCCCAGAGGCTTCGACGGCGGCGTCCCAGGTATAGAAGTGAGATTCCCGATACCGAGAGCGCCGAGATTAGGCAAAACGAGCCCCTTCTCCAAGCTCCTTGCTACGTTTCCGAGGGTGTTCGACCCTTCATCGCCATACAAGTGGGCGTCCGGCAGCTGCCCGACGCCCACACTGTCCAAGACCACCAGAAAGACGCGTTGAACTCGTTGGAGCTTCCCCTTCTTCTCCACGGCTTACTTCATTCCTCCGGACCTCACGCCTCTGTACTTACGCTAAGCCACGTACCTAGACAATGCTCCCAGTCCGTGTTACTGGGTCACATTCCTAGTTCAACTTCCTAGACCACGTTCAAGACGCAAATTACTACCGGCCGCCGTCCTGTCTCGCTCTTGAGATACCGCTGCAGGCTCCCCGCCAGTTCCTCTTCGATGACTGACTTCCGGGCCAGCGACTCCCTCGCCAGGGCGCTCAAAAAGTCCTTGGCGCGGAGAGCCACTTCGGCGGAAAGTTCCTCACCGCGCGTATCCCTGCTGTAGCCTGCCGTACGGACTATGGGGTCCGACAGTAGCTGCCCGGTTTCTTTGGACACGCCGCAAGTCACGAACACGGCGCCCGACTCGCTGATGGACCGACGCTCCTTGAGCACGGAATCTTCGATCTCGCCGGCGCCCGCTCCGTCTATCATGACCGCCCTGGTCTGTACGGAGCCGATTATCTGTCCCTCTTCGGGAGTCAGACGGAAAATCGAGCCGTTCTCTCCGATGAGAACGTTGGCCGGCGGAACACCTGTCGCCACTGCCAGTTCGGCGTGGGTGATCAGGTGCCGGTATTCTCCGTGCACCGGGATGAAGAACTTGGGCCGGGTAAGGTTCAGCATGATTTTCTGCTCTTCCTGGCTCGCGTGTCCTGACACATGGACCTTGGATTCAGGCGTGTAAATCACCTTGGCGCCGCGCCTAAACAAGTTGTCGACCACCCGCGACACCATGGTCTCGTTGCCGGGCACTGGAGACGCCGCCATGATGACCACGTCGCCCTCGACGATCTCGATTTTCCTGTGCTCCGCGGCGGCCATCCTGGCCAGCGCCGACAGAGGCTCTCCCTGGCTGCCGGTGGAAAGCACGACCATTCTAGACAGGGGGTATTTGCTTACGTCCGCGACGTCGATCATCGTGCCCATGGGCACCTTCAAATGACCCATGGCCAAAGCGACCTCAACAACAGTTTCCATGCTCCGGCCGACTACGGCCACTTTCCGCCCGTACCGGTACGCGGCGTCAATTACCTGCTGAATCCTGGGAACGTTGGACGCGAAGGTCGTGAGGATAATACGACCTTGAGCTCTGTAGAAGACCTCCGACAAGGAATCACCGACTACCCGTTCCGACTCGGTAAACCCGGGGCGGTCGGCGTGTGTGCTGTCTGACAAAAGGGCGAGGACTCCGCGCTCCCCTGCCTCAGCAAGCAGGCTGTAGTCGGTAGTCTGCCCGTCCACCGGGGTCTGGTCCAGCTTGAAGTCGCCCGTATGGATTATGGTCCCGGCGGGCGTGCCAATAAGCAGACCGACCGAGTCTGAAACCGAATGGGTAACCCTAAAGAACTGAACTTGGATGCTTCCGAAACTCACGATGTCTCTAGGAGCCACCACCCGGAAATCGAAGTTCCCCTCAAACAACTCGTCCATCTTCCGTCTGGCCAATCCTAGAGTCAACCTAGTCCCGTAGACCGGTACGTTTATGTCCTTCAGAACATAAGGCAAGGCGCCCACGTGGTCCTCATGCCCATGGGTCAGGACAATTGCCCTGATCCGGTCGCGCCTCTCCAACAGGTAGGAAACATCGGGGATCACCAAATCGACGCCCGGCATGTCTTCTTCAGGGAAAGAAAGCCCGCAGTCAATCACGATGGCGTCGGGACCGCACTCGAGGAGCATCATGTTCTTTCCGATTTCCCCGAGTCCACCTAGAGGGATCAATCTAACTTCTCTCATGTTTTTAATCACCAATTAGGTAGTATAGCCTGTCTTGGTTACAAGTGCCAGCCTGCCATGTTCCTCCAAAATCACCAAAGCCTTGTCAACCAAGTAACGAATGAAGGCGGTCCCGAAGGACCGCCTCCAGACATCCGCTGGTTAGTGAGACTCGACGTCCTTGGCTCCGTTCCTGCGGAAGATTTCAGATGCCTCTTCGACCTTGTCATCGTCGGCTTTGACCATGGCCACGATCTTGCCGGACTTGACGTGCTCCTCGTAGCGGCGTCCGGCCTCTTCGGGAATGCCCCAGTCGATGAGGCCCCCGGCGATTCCGCCGGTAACCGCTCCGCTAAGAGCGGCCGCGATCGGGCCGGCAGCTACTATGGGACCGATGCCCGGAATAGATAAGGCACCTACTCCCGCCAAGAGTCCCGCGGCTCCTCCGATAGCGCCGCCTGTGGCAACGCCGCTCGTAATGGAAGAACCGCCATGGTCACGACGGCTCCCTTCGTGGCCGCGCGCTGATTCCCTGGCGACGATGGATATTTCCTTCCTGTCGAACCCCCTTCTTAGGAGTTCGTCCGCCGCCCGCTCGGCCTGATGGGTATCGTCGAATACTCCCAGAACCGTCTTGGACATAAGCTCTAGCACCTCCAAAGCGTGATGTCCGAACTATTGTCTCCTTAAAGACCCGGCGGAATTCGCCAAAAGAATAAAGCGGAAAACAAGGCATATGTACAAGTAGGAGGTGTATGCCATGCTAAGGACAGTTCTGATAGCCGCCTTGGTTCTTTTGGCGTTGTATCTTTCCATGGGGCTCAGAGTAACCAGGATTCAAAACATGAGAAAGCGCGCCGCGAGCTACGAAGAAGTCTCCTCGCCTCTCGGGCAGGCAATCAAGGATTTTGTCGCGGTGGCGGGCGGAGTGTACCTCGGACTCATGGCCCTGGCTGAGTTTCTCAAAGTTCCTGTGCCGATTACAGCGAATCTATGGGGTACGACCCTGGACCCGATAGCTTTGTTCGCCGTTTGCCTGGCAATCATAGTGCCGGTGCTCCCCTTCGGAAAGGGCAGGTTCTGACGGGAAAGGCCGGTTCAACCTTAAGTCGCCACTAATAACCAAGTCACTACTCGTAGGGAAGTCTAGAGAAGTCGCCTGCCTCAAGAAACGACGACAAACAAAAAGCAGGCTGTTTGCCTGCTACCTCGTGTTTGCTTTTACCTAGTGCTTACTTGCGGTACCTTCTTCTTCGCTTGGATTGTGATCCATCTGATGATCAACTGGTCCAACGTCGAACTTGTTGCGCCCGCGGCCTGGATCGTCTCTCTACTATACTGATCCCCGATTTGCCTACTCAGCTCACCGCGCAGCGCTTCGATTTGAGCATGGAGCTCTTCTTCGCTACTGCTTGGCATTAATCCCGTCAAACCCCCTAACCGCTCCGTTACGCTACCCCAAAATTATACAATCCGATTGCCACAAATGGAAGCTTTACGACAGGATTCTGACGGGTATTTTTAGGCCTTCTAGCTGGCGTTTAATGCTGCGAACCAGCGTGTCGGGCTCGCAGATTTTTGACAGTCTCCACGCTACTCTTGGCTGCCGCCAGACTATCGAAAGGCGTCTCGAGAAGCCCGGGAAGGTCACGAGGCAGTCTAGGGTTGTTGATCAATGCCTCAATACCCTCTTCGCCGATACAGCCTGACCCGATCATCTCGTGCCTGTCCAAGTGCCGTCCTAACTCGCTCTTACAGTCGTTTAGGTGTACCGCTCCAAGGTTCGACAGCCCTATGGTGGCGTCGAATAGGTCCAACACCGAGTCGACAGAATCTTTAGTCCTGAGATCGTACCCGGCGGCGAACGCGTGGCAAGTATCAAGACACGCCCCTACCCTGTCCTTCGGTAACGCCGCCATAATCGACGCCAGGGCTTCGAAGGACGCTCCGATTTCTTGCCCCTGCCCCGCGGTGTTCTCAAGAAGGATCTTGACAGGCCCCGAATACCTGCTGAGGACGTTTTCCAGGCTAAGCACTACCCTGGTTAGAGGCTCTATCGAGTCAGGAGCCTCGTCTTTCCCCTTGTGGCCTAAGTGGGTAACCAAGTACTTCGCTCCCAACACCTGAGCCCGGTAGAGGTCCTCGACGAGCACATCTCTGGAATACCCGACCTTTTCCGGGTCAGAGGAAGCCAAGTTGAGGAAATAGGGGACGTGCACCACAACCGGCCAGATGTCGTTCTCCTTGAAAATGGCCTTCATCTGGGCTACATCCGGCTCAGAAAACTCTTTGGCCTTGCCGCCCCTGGGGCTGCGGGAGAAAATCTGCACTGCCTCGCACCCCAGGTCCAAAGCGGTCTGGGCCATCTTGGCCATTCCGCCTGCTATCGAGACGTGAATGCCCAACCTCATGAGTTAGTGATGGTTCCTTCCGCCGCGCTCGTCTTTCCTAAACGGCCGCCTCGATTTGTCGCCGTTTCTATCCCGTGGCGCCGCGGGAGCTCCGCCCAAAGCTTGGCGACGGGACAGGTTGATCCTGCCCATATGGTCAATTTCTATGACCTTGACCACAACCTCGTCGCCCACGTTCAGAACGTCTTCAACACGGTTGATCCGCTCTTCGGCTATCTCGCCGATCCTGACAAGCCCTTCCTTGCCCGGCAGGATCTCGACAAATGCTCCGAAGTTGGTCACTCGGGTTACTTTTCCGGTGTAAGTCCGCCCGACTTCAACGTCGCGTGTCAGGTTCTCCACAATTGCCCTGGCCCTTTCTCCGCTCGCCATATCAGGCGCGGCGATGAACACGCGTCCGTCCTGCTCAATGTCTATCTTCACGCCGGTTTCGGCCGTGATCTTGTTTATGGTCTTTCCACCCGGTCCGATCACGTCCCGGATCTTTTCCGGGTCGATGTTGACCACCAAAATCCTGGGGGCGTGCTCTGAGAGGTTTTTCCTTGCCTCCGGAATGGTGGCGAGCATCTTATCCAGGATAAAGAGCCTGGCTGCCTTGGCCCTTTCCAGAGCCGTACCCAGTATCTCCCTGGTGACGCCAGCGATCTTGATGTCCATCTGGAGCGCCGTAACGCCGTCCTTGGTGCCGGCAACCTTAAAGTCCATGTCGCCCAGAGCATCCTCCATGCCCTGGATGTCAGTGAGAACAACGGCTTTGTCAGACCCCTTGATAAGCCCCATAGCGATCCCGGCGACAGGCGCTTTGATGGGCACGCCGGCATCCATCAATGACAACGTGCTTCCGCAGACCGAAGCCATCGAAGTTGAACCGTTGGATTCCAGGACTTCAGACACAATGCGGACTGTGTAGGGGAACTCATCTTCTCCCGGTATGACGGGCAAGAGCGCTCTTTCCGCCAGCGCCCCGTGTCCGATCTCCCTGCGGCCCGGACCCCTCAAGGGCCTGGTCTCGCCGACTGAGAAAGGCGGGAAGTTGTAGTGATGCAGGTACCGCTTGAATTCCTCTACGCCTGTGGTGTCCAGCTCCTGGATGTCGCCTTTGGCTCCAAGAGTAGCTATGCTCATGACCTGCGTCTGTCCCCTGGTGAAGATGGCCGAGCCGTGAACCCTCGGGAGGACCTGTACTTCGCACGTGATCGGCCTTATCTCGTCGGGTTTGCGGCCGTCGGGCCTCTTCCCGGTCTCCAGGATCATGCTCCGGACTTCTTCTTTGAGGACATCTTGGAAAGCCGCGCCGATCTCCGATTCCTTCTCAGGGAAATCGACGATTACCTCTTCGAACACTTCCTTGAAGACTTCGTCCAGGGCGGACTCTCTCGACAGCTTTTCCTCGACGCGAATGGCCTGCCTGAGTTTGGGCACCGCAAGCTCGCGTACCCTGGCCTGAACATCTTGGTCAGGGAGGAAGAGCGGAAGCTCAGCCTTGGGTTTGCCTATTTCAGAAGCGATCTTCAGCTGGAATTCGCATATCCTCTTGATTTCCTCATGGCCAAACATGATGGCTTCGACCATGAGGTCTTCTGGGATCTGGTTCGCGCCCGCTTCAACCATCAAGACCGCGTCTTTGGTCCCGGCCACGGTGAGGCGCAGGTCGCTCACTTCCGCCTCGCGCACGTCGGGATTGATGATGAAGTGGCCGTCCACAAGCCCGACTTCAACTCCGGCTATGGGTCCGTTGAACGGGATGTCGCTGACGGTGAGAGCCGCCGAAGCGCCTACTATACCCACAATCTCCGGCGAGTAGTCGTGGTCGATTGACAAAGGCATAACAACGATTTGGACTTCGTTTCGAAGTCCTTTCGGGAAAAGAGGCCTAATCGGCCTGTCCGTAACCCTGGCTTGCAGGATCGCTCTCTCAGGCGGCCGTCCTTCCCTGCGTCCCCAACTCCCCGGGATGCGACCTACAGCGTACAAACGCTCTTCAACATCTACGGTTAGGGGGAAGAAGTCCAAGTTTTCCTTGGGCTCTTTCGACATCGTCGCGGTCACCAACACCGTGGTATCGCCGTACTTAGCCCACACGGCACCGTTGGCTTGTTTGGCGACTCTACCGAACTCCAAGGTGAGCGGGCGTCCTGCAAAGTCGACCTGGTATGACTTAACTCCCTCCAATGAGTACACTCCCTTCGGCCACAGTTAGCCTCTTAACCCCAGTCTCTCCACTATGGCCCGGTAACGATCAGGTGCTTCGCGTGATAGGTAGTTGAGGAGGGCACGACGCTGGCCGACCATCTTCATAAGCCCGCGACGGCTGTGATGGTCCTTTTTGTGGACCTTAAGATGTTCATTCAGGTAGTTTATCCTCTCGGTCAAAAGCGCGATCTGCACTTCCGGCGATCCCGTGTCCTTATCGTGGATCTTGTACTGCTCAATGATGGTTTTTTTACGTTCCGTCTCTAAAGGCATTACGGACACCTCCATGTGGTGAATGAGCCTTGAACCCAGATACCGCGCCGGAGGAGCGCCGGCCCGAGTGTCAAGGTATCTTCTGGCTAAAGCATTCTATCATAGGCCTCAGGCAGTGTAAACGAAGGCGTCTTGCCGCTTCCCGGCCTAAGCCTGGGGTCGGACAAGGCCAAAACCACATCCTCCTGGACCTGAATCCTTAGGGCCCCGGCGTCCACGAAAGCCCTTTCGTCCCGTAACCGTCTCACGAAAAACACCTGTATCTTCTGGCCGTATAGTTCTCCGGAAAAACCGGGGATATGAACCTCTACTCTAACATCGTTACCGCCAAAAGTGGGCCTGATACCTACGTTCACAACGGCGGCACCCTCAAGGCGGGTACCGTCAGTGCACCGCGCCCTGACCCACGCGGCGTATACGCCGTTCCCCGGTATCATTTTGCCCTCTTGGACCAAGACATTGGATGTGGGGATCCCGATAGCGCGGCCCCTCCCGTCTCCCCGGGTTACCGTCCCGTAGACGCAGTACGGCTTGCCGAGACAATCCCATGCGTCTCCAACTCTCCCGGCTTCAAGGTCAGCGCGGATCCGCGTGCTGGAAACCACCTCTCCTCCCGCCGTGAACGGCGGTATCACGCTGACTTGGAAGCCGTACTCATTGCCTAACTTGACCAGATCCTCGGGTTTGCCCCGCCCTTTGTCTCCGAAGGTAAAGTTGAAGCCGCAGACCACGTGGCGGACCCTGATTGCTTCAATGAGGTACCTCCGGACGAAATCCACGGGGGGAGTCTGAGCCAGATCGCGAGTGAAGTCCATCTGCCAGTAAAGGTCCAAGCCCAGGTCCGAGATAAGCTCCCTCTTTTCCTCGGGAGGCGTCAACAGACTCACGGGCGCTTCCGAGTTAGCGAGCACGCTTTTCGGGTGTGGGTGAAAAGTAACGGCGCACGCCGGTATGTTCAGCTTTTCCTTAAGCCTTACCGCTTCTCTTAGCAACGCCTGATGTCCGGCGTGTACTCCGTCAAATACTCCCAGGGCAGCTATTACTTCAGTGCCTGGCTCGACTCTAGTCGGTTCGATGACTCGCAACCAAATCACTCTCGCGTGTTATGACTTTGTCGTATTTGAGCTTGCCTTCTTCGGGATAGAGCACGGCCAATACCCGTGGGGAGCCCAAAGCGTCCCGATCGTACGCCAGGAACATTCGGCGGTCTTCTTTTGATCCGCCCTTTTCCTTAGGAGCTTCCCTAGGCTCTTCCTTCAGTGAAGCCGAAACTAACGAAGCCACTCTTGCGGCTTCCAGGAAGTCGCCCGGCCTTAGCTCCACCCCGTTATCGATTTTCTTTAACGTAGAAGGTTTGATCTGAAACCGGAGGAAGTCCGGAAGCGCCAGGAGGGGATCAACCAGCAACGCTCTCTTGTCTTTCGCCGTCTTTGCCCGCAGAAGCTCTTGTGGCGTGACCGAGTCCTTGAGGCGGAAAGTGCCTGAACTCACCCTCAAGAGATACGAGACTACCGCGCCGCAGCCCAGGGCGTCTCCTAAGCCCGACGCCAGGGAACGTACGTACGTGCCCCGACCGACTCTCATTGAAAAGAGACCGCTCGGGGTCCTGCCCGGTTTCCACCCCACAAGCCGAAGCTCATAGACCGCCACGCGCCTTGGCTTGACCGGCACCTCGGCGCCTTCACGAGCCAAATCATAAAGCCTTCTCCCTTTGACTTTCAAGGCTGAGTAGGCGGGCGGCTCTTGCAGGATGACGCCTGTGAAATCGGGGAGGCGGGACAAGACGTCCTTTTCAGAAAGACTCCCGGCCAAGCCGGTCTCGCTAACGTTCCCATCCAAGTCGTCCGTATCCGAGACTAGGCCAAACCTAAACTCGGCAAGGTATCGTTTGTCATGCGCCAGGAAGTACTCGGAAAGCCGCCTGTAAGCGCCGAGCGCCATCGGCAGCACTCCGACCGCCAGAGGGTCCAAAGTGCCCAAGTGGCCGGTACGGTCCTCGCCAAAAACCCGGCGGACCAAGAGGACAAGATCGTGAGAAGTGATTCCCGAGGGTTTGAATACGTTCAGAAATCCGTCCATACATCCAACTTGTCCAGGTAAGACATTACTTTCTCCGTGACTTCCTCAATGGTGCCGTCAATGAGGGCTCCCGCGGCCCTGGGGTGCCCTCCGCCTCCTAAGCTCTGGGCAACGGCCGCCACATCAACCAGTGACCGGGAGCGGAAACTCACGTGCACCTTGCCCGGTTCATCGGATTCCTTAAAGAACAAGGACACCTCGACTCCCGCGATGGAACGCGGGTAGCCTATTATCCCTTCGGTTTCTTCGGAAGAGGCACCTGAGGCCCTCATCATCTCTTGCGTGAGGGTGACCGACGCGATCTTTCCCCCGCGATAGAGTTTTAGAGTCGAAAGGACCTTGCTCAGGAGCATAATCGACGACACGGTCCTTGTCTCGAAAACGCAGTCAAAGATCTCCGACCCGTTGACTCCCCTCTCCAGCAGCTCAGCGGCCAAGAGGTGGGTTTCCTTTGTCGTGTTCTGGTATCTAAACCCGCCTGTGTCGGTCAGGATGGCGACGTACAAGCAGGTGGCGATATCTTTGTCGATGGGGATTCCCAGCTCATTTATGACATCATAGACCAGTTCCCCTGTGGCCGCGGCCGTGGGGTCAACCAGGTTAACCGCCCCAAAAGAGCGGTTGGAAACATGGTGGTCTATGTTCACCCATACCTTGCCGGCGGCGAACTCCAGTCCTCTTCCCGCCCGTTCAGGGTCCGTGCAATCCAAAAAGATGGCAACTTGCGGGTGGAAGTCCTCGGGTTTCAGGTATCCCGCCCGGGTGTGGAACCGCCTTCCGGGCAGAAAATCGTAGACTGCGGGATGCGGATCGTCGGATACCAGCAATGCCTGCTTCCCTAGAGACCGTAAGGCCTGCACGAGCGCCAGTCCCGAACCGACGCAATCGCCGTCGGGTTTCTGGTGCTCGAGCAGGACAAAACTGTCGTGGTCGAGGATTACCTCCACGACTTCGGACAAGCCTTTTCTCAAGCTCACAGCTTCTGCCTTATTCGCCATGCTCCCCGCTATCCTTCTGGGCTTCTTTCAGGAGCCTGGAAATGTGGATGCTGTGCTCTATTCCCTGGTCCAGGACGAACTGAATGTCAGGAGCGTGCCGCATGCCCAGGGCTTTGGAGATCTCCGACCGGATCAGCCCTTGGGCGCTCTTTAGCCCTTCCATCGTCCTGGCCTTCTCCTCTTCCGTTCCCATGACGCTGACATACACTCTGGCTAGAGAGATGTCGCGGGTCACTTCCACCTTCACTATGCTGACAAAGCCGATGCGCGGGTCCTTTACCCTGCGCGACAACAGCTCTGATGCAACCTCTTGTATAAGCGCGGCGGCGCGCTCTTGCCTCTGCGCCACAAAGACCACCTCGTAGGGATACTTACGCCGGCTTGATTTCTCTGGTCGTGTAAGCCTCTATGATGTCACCCGGCTTCAGGTCCTGGTATCGTTCCAGCCCTATGCCGCATTCGTATCCTTGAGACACTTCCGTGACGTCGTCCTTGAACCTCTTAAGGGACGACATCTTGCCTTCGTACACTACAACCCCGTCTCTAATCAGCCGAACATCGGCCTGCCTGGAGACCTTTCCGCTGGTAACGTAACAGCCCGCTACAGTGCCGACTTTGGGTACGTGGAATGTCTGGCGGATTTCAGCCCTGCCCAGGACGACTTCTTCGATCTTCGGCTTTACGAGTCCCTTCAACATGGCCTCGACGTCGTCCAAGAGGTCGTAGATGACGCGATATGTCCGGATCTCGATCTGTTCGAATTCGGCAAGGGCGCGGACAGTGGAGTCAGGACGCACGTTGAACCCCAGGATCGTGGCGTTGGAAGCCTTGGCGAGTATGACGTCGGAGGCGATTATTCCGCCGACTCCCGAATGGATCACCTTTAGGTCGACTTCCCCACCCTTCATCTTTCCGAGGGCCTGCAGGATGGCTTCCAGCGATCCCTGGACGTCCGCCTTCACGATGATCTCCATGTCGCGCTTTTCTTCCTGGTCACCCTTCTTCAGGAGGTCTTCCAGGGTCATGCGGCTGACAGGGTTCATCTCCTGTTCCCGCTTTTCTATCTGTCGCCGTTCAGTAACTTCCTTGGCGATCTTTTCGTCCTGGACCACCACGAACATGTCCCCGGCCTGTGGCAGCGACTCCAATCCCACAATTTCCACAGGTATGGCGGGGGTGGCTTTCTTGACCGAACGGCCGCGGGCATCGTACATGGCCCGGATGCGGCCCCAAGTGGTATCGGTTATGATGACATCCCCGACTCTGAGGGACCCTGATTTGATGAGGGCGGTCGCTACCGGCCCCCTGCCTTTGTCCATTTGAGACTCTATGATATACCCGCGTCCGGCACGGGTGGGATCGGTCTTGACTTCCTGCATTTCGGCGACCAGGCTAATCATCTCAAACAGGTCGTCGATGCCTTCGCCTGTCTTGGCCGAGACTGGCACTACCACGGTGTCGCCGCCCCACTCTTCCGGCACCAGGCCGGCATCCGCTAGCTGCTGCTTCACGCGATCGGGCTTAACGCCGGGTTTGTCCATCTTGTTCAGGGCGACGACGATAGGAACGGCCGCGGCTTTGGCGTGGTTTATGGCCTCTATAGTCTGGGGCATGACGCCGTCGTCGGCAGCCACCACGAGCACCGCCACGTCAGTCACTTTCGCGCCTCTGGCCCGCATGGCGGTAAAAGCCTCATGGCCTGGGGTGTCCAGGAAAATAAGCCTCACGCCTTGCCTCTCGACTACTGAGGCGCCGATATGCTGCGTAATTCCCCCGGCTTCCTTGGCTGTGACGTTGGTATGCCTGATGGCGTCCAAAAGCGACGTCTTGCCGTGGTCAACGTGACCCATGACGGTCACTATGGGCGGCCTCGGGACAAGCGCGTTGGGATCGTCAGGACGCTCCAACTCCTCAAGGATTAGCTGTTCCTGGCTTCTCTCCGGTTCCTTGATCGTCACTACGCAGCCCAGCTTCTCGGCTACCTTCGCCGCTATCTCCGGAGGCACGCTCTGGTTAATGCTGATAAGGGTGCCTAAGGACATTAGAGTCCGCAAAACGGTCCCTACCGGAACTCCGATCAAAGGCGCCAGTTCCCTGACGGGGATAGGCCCCTGAATGGTGACCCGGCGGGCTCCTGTTACCGCGCCCCGGTCAGGCTTCGCCGGCTTAACGTCTCTGCGCTGCAACCGTGGATCGTTCCTCCGGGGGTAGGACTGCTGAAACGGCCTGCGCCCTCCTTGAGAGTCGCGAGAGTCGCCGCTCGCTCCCGTTTGATGAGAGGTCCCGCCGCTCTTCTGTGGAACGCCGGGCCTCTGGGCAGTCCCTGTCCGCTGAGGAACCTGCCCCTTTCCAGAAACAGCGGCGCCAGTAACGTTTCTTGCCGGCTGTTGCCTGGCGTCTGTTCTAACTTGAGTCTGCTTCTGGTCTGCCTTTGGTGGTATCGTGTTCGGCCCGGTGGCGGTTTGTGCCGGCCTGGGTCTCTGCGGTTGAACCGGGACTGACTTCTCTTGAACCGGGGTTCTTGAACCTCCTGATGGAGCGGCCGGTCCCGCCGCGGCGCGACTCTTGTCAGAAGTCGAAGACTGCGCCTCCTTGGCTCTTGGACCAAACTTCATCTTTATAGCTTGAAGAGCGGCCGGCTCCAACGTGGCCATGTGGTTTTTCACCGGCATTCCAAGTTCATTTAAAGTCGAAATGATGACCCGAGAGTCAACCCCCAAATCCTTCGCGATCTCATAAACACGGATGCGGTTCGCCATCCGGGAATCACCTCCTTGCGTCCGCTTCTAAATCCAGAATCTTGCTTCGCAACTCCTCATAGATAGAAGGAGGCGGAGCCACCTCCAGAACCCTTTCCAAACGTTTGGACTTCCTCAAGAGCTCTACGCACTCAAGGTTGGGGCAAACGTAGGCGCCTCTGCCGGACTTCTTGCCTGTCGGGTCCACCTCGACGGTACCCGAGGGAGTGCGGATAATCCGGATCATCTCCCTCTTAGACTTAACGGTCTGGCAACCCAAGCATGTCCTTTGAGGCAGTTTTCTGGGCATGCTCCCACCTCCTTCAGTTGTCTACATCCTTTCGCGCTGCCCCCTCTTATCCGATCACGCGTGGGCGCTGCTTTCAGCCTTGATATCCACTTTGAGTCCGGTAAGCTTTGCCGCCAGCCTCGCGTTCTGTCCGTCACGCCCTATAGCCAGCGACAGCTGGTGTTCAGGCACGATCACCCGGGCGACCCGTTCCTCAGGGATTACCTCCACTCGAGTGACCTTAGCCGGATTCAAGGCGTTGGCGACAAACACCCTTGGGTCTTCATCCCACTCGATGATGTCGATTCGCTCGCCGCGAAGTTCCTGAACGATCGCCTGGACCCTGCTCCCGCGGGTCCCAACGCACGCGCCTAACGCGTCCACTTCAGGAAGGTTCGCCTTGACCGCGACCTTGGACCTGGCGCCGGCTTCGCGAGCGATTCCCCTAATCTCAACGACTCCGTCCCTTATTTCAGGGACCTCCAACTCAAAAAGCCTCTTTAAGAGCCCGGGGTGAGTCCTCGACAAAAGGATCTGAGGGCCCTTTGGAGTCTTACGGACCTCCAAGACGTATGCTTTGAGCCGGTCCCGTTCTTGATACTTTTCGCTCCTCACTTGCTCTTGGGGCAGCACATAGCCTTCCACTCCGCCCAGTTCAACGATGACCACGCCTCGCTCGACGCGGACCACCTGGCCGGTTACTACGTCGCCTTCCCTCTCGGCGAACTTCTCGTAGATCATCTGACGTTCTTTTTCACGAAGCTTTTGCATGACTACTTGCTTCGCGGTCTGAGTCGCGATGCGCCCAAACCCTCGCGCCGGGATCTCATGCTCAATGATGTCGCCTATTTTGTGTGAAGGGTTGAGCCTTACCGCCTCTTCCAGGGCAATCTCCCGTTTCGGGTCGGTCACCGTCTCCACGACCTGGCGCCGGGAGAAAACGCGGGGGGCCCCGGTATCCCGGTCGAATTGAACCCGGACGTTCTCAGCCGTCCCAAAATGCTTGCGGTACGCCGACAGCATAGCCGCCTCAAGAGCCTCGATTAGGTCTTCAGCTGAAATACCGCGTTCGCGCTCAAGCTGGTTAAGTATCGCCAAGATCTCACCGCTCATTCCTCCCGCCCCCTTCCTCTTGCGCTCTAGGTTGGTACACTAGGCGCACGCTTCCGACAGTCTTTCTATCAAACGCGAGCGTCGTTTCGCCGGCATCGATGACAACTTGCTCTGGCGTGTCGCCATCTCCTCCGGCAAGCCCGAGCAACTTGCCCTCAAAGGATTTCTTGCCGTCTATTGCTTTAAAGAGAGTTACTTTTACCAGTTGTCCCTTAAAGACCTCAAACTCCTTGGGCCGTTTGAGTGTCCGCTCCAATCCGGGCGAAGACACCTCAAGGGTATAAGACCCGGGCATGGGGTCATCTTGATCCAAGTCATCGCTCAAAACCTTCTGAACGGCCGCGCAGAGATCCAATGTCACGCCTTCGGGATGGTAGATAGCTACCCGCAAATACGTCTCTCGGTTCTCAGACGCAATCTCAACGTCCAGAAGCTCCGCGCCCTCCGATTTCACCAGGGGAGCGAATCTTCCGTAGAGCATATCCTCTATCTCTTTGCGCCTCATCCAGATCACCCCGATAACACACAAAAAGTGGGTTCAACGAAACCCACTCCGACGACTTCCTCTCGATAGTAGCTGCCATTGGATCCTACGGAATCCAGTATAGCACAGTAATGAGAGTAGCCGCAAATAAGCGAGGATGGCGTTTCGCGGCAACTGGGCTGCTCGCTCCGGCTAGTCCTCCACCGCCAAAAAGTGTCCTAACCGGATTGCAGTATCCCGCCCGTGCGGATATATCCGGCAGTAGGATCCCCACGGGAGATTGGAGAAACTAGGAAATGCCAGACACAGGCAGGACGGCAAAACTCGCTAGAAGGAGGAGCAGAGAAATATGCCTATCGTCCACATCGACGTCCTTGACGGGCGCACCGTAGAAGAAAAGCGCGAGATGGTCAAGCAAGTAACCGACGCAATCGTGAACTCGTTGAACGTTCCCCCGGACGCGGTCACTGTAATCATCAACGACATGCCCCACCATAACTTCGCTAAAGCCGGAGTGCTTCGCTCGGACCGCAAGTAAGGGCTCTAAGCGTCCGTTGGCGGGCGGACCGGTCAATCCTCTTGACCGGCGGCCGCCCGCCTATGTTTTCCCGTGTTCACCACGGCCCGCGCCTGAATACAATCTAGGGATCTCCACTAACATCGATGAAGTGAGTGAGTGATCTCTATGCTCTTTTTCCCTCGACTCTTCGTGCTAGCCCCTCAGGTCATTGAGACTTTTGGGACGCCGCCAAGAACAGTCACCGTACCGTTATTCATCTGGATTACCCGGGGAGAAGGGTACGTTCAGAATTGCGCCCTGAACCTGTTCGGACTAGCAAAGACGACAACCCTAAACACCCGGGTGTCCGCCTTGGACATGAGCGAAGCTCGGGTAATGGAAGTCCTTGACGGGGAAAACGAGACCGGCCTGCCGCTCCTTGTCTCCAAAGGTGTGTACGCCGAAGCGTCTTTGGATATCTCAGCCCTGAGAGTGCCGGAAGGCAGAACGGGCCTTGCCCGGGTAACCGTCGACGCGCTGGTTGACGGACGCTGTGTTCGGACGCGCCTCCGCATCCCCTACAGGGCTTCCAGACTCCCGAAAGAACCGGGATGGTATGGAGGCGACTGCCATACCCATAGCTCTTGGAGCCCCGACGTTTGGCTCATCCCACTTTCGGGCAGAGCCCGTTACGCCTGGGAAAACGGTTTTGGGTTCCTGATCATGTCCGACCACTCCAGCGGCGTAAGCGATTGGGCGGGGCCCGACGGGTACGTTGCCCAGTGCGACCGGGCCCAACAGGAGACCGGAATACCTATCCTGCCCGCTTTGGAAGTAGAGGCAAGAGACGGCGGCCACTATCTGTGTTATTCGTTGAAGCCTACATCCGCCCAGCACCCGACGGACGGCCAGTACCCGTGCCGGGACTTGGTCAAGGCCGTTTCCCGTCACGACTTCCCGCTCTCGTACGGCATGATCGCCCACCCGTTTGCCGCCAGGAGTCCGTGGGGAGATTGGAGCGCGTACGGGTTCGCCGGCTTGGAGCTCATGAACCGCCAACGCACCGCCAACCGGACTACCGTCCAGGCTTGGTTTGGGCTGCTACGGACCAACCTTCCCCATACCGTCGCCACAGGCGAGTTTGTCGCCGCCATAGGAGGATCTGACAGCCACAATTTTATGCAGCCCGGCTCTAGAGGGTTTACGTGGGCATACATCCCCGACTACTCCGCGCCAGACCGGAGCAAAGTGTGGGAGGCCATACGGCGAGGACAGACCAGCGTCTCGGGCGCCAAAGACCTCGCGTACTTCACGGTAGACGGCCAAATGCAGGGGAGCGTCCTAAGAAGGGGTCCGGGCGAACCGCTTCAGTTTCATTTTCGATACCTGCCTGTCACGGGAAGGCGCTGCACCCAGATCACCCTTATGGACAAAAACCTAAAGAAGGTCTTCGAAACAGTAAGACCTCCCGGAAGTGAACTCAGGTGGACTATGCCGCCGTCCGACCGCGACCCCGAGGATACTTTCTACGTGGCCGCTTTCACCTTCCGGGAGGGAAAAGGAGACGTATCGGAAGTCTGGACCAACCCCGTTTTTGTGTCGTCCAGAGTCTAGCCGCGGAGGTCCGGCCCTGTCAGGCCGCCTTCCCGGCTAAGCGAGAGGTTTGGGTGGGTTCAGGTACCTGGCAAGGAACGCCCAAATCTCCCTTCGGGACTCTCTGGCGAGCCTGTTATCCATACGGTTAAAGATATGGCCGCCGGGTTCGTTCTGGTAAATCTTGTACTCAAAGTCTTTTCCGGCGGCCTTTAAGGCCTTAATCAGGTGTTCGACTTCGAGCACGTTCACGTCTTCGTCGTTGGTATTCGTGTGGATGAGCAAAGGAGTCTGGAGTTTCTCGGCGTGCCAGGCAGGGGAACGTCGCCGGTACTCCCACGGATCCTCAGCCGCGGTCTTCCCAATGTGGTACGGAGCGGAAAACAACTCTTGGTAGGCCTCGCCCTTATACCCCATCCTCGCGACCAAGTCGCTGACCGGAACCCCCGCGTAGGCGCACTTGTAGGCGTCGGGATAGTTGAAGATGTTCATGAGGGTGATCAGGCCGCCGTGGCTCCAACCCAAAATGCCGATCCTCTCGGGGTCCACCATTTCTTCGTTCTCGACCATGAAGTTGCGGGCGCAATAGACGTCTTCGACCTCAAGCCCGCCGTAGTCTATGAACTTGTAGAACTGCTCCCCATACCCGGTGCTTCCCCTGTACTCGGGAGCGACAACTATGTAGCCTTGACTCACAAGCTCCTTCACAATGTGGGCCGATTCTGTGTTGAAGTTGGAATGGACTCCGCCGTGAACCAATACCAAGAGGGGATACTTCTTGCCGGGGTCCGCGTCAACAGGGATGAAGGTATAGGCGTGAATCTTCAGCGGATTCCCCTTGTCCTGAGGGCTTTGAGCAAACGTGTTCTTGGGCGGGGGACCGGGAAACAAGACCTTGTCGACAACTGCCACCCCGGCCATCACGTTGTACCAGTGAACATCGTCTATTGCTTTGGCGAGGACGGCAAAAGCGTGACTGAGACCGGACTGTTGCTTTTTGAGCTCCTGGATCTGCTTAATGATCTCGTCCATCCAAGTCTCCTCCTCATTGATGTTAGGAGCGCTCCTGATCGCGTCAGGAGTCACTCCTTCATTGTGTTAGACATCCAACACACGAGCTCCTTGGAGATCGGGCCTGAGATGGATAGCCTTCCATCCTCCCGGACGCCCGGACAACGCGGCGTTTAGGTTAGACGCGAACCCCGCCGCCTTGTCATGGCCTTCGACGAGCGCCATCAAAGTCGGGCCCGCCCCGCTCACATATTCGGCTATGGAACCAAGTTCCCTCGCGGTAGACAAGATCTGTTGGGCGCCGGGTATGAGCCTCAGCCTATAAGGTTGGTGCAGCCTATCTCCCGTCGCCGGCCGGAGCTTGCTCAGGTCGCCGGAGGCCATGGACGCGACCAGCAGTGCGGCCCTGCCGATATTGTGAACGCAGTCGGCCCTGGAGTGGGCTCGAGGGAGCACTTTGCGGGCCTTTTTTGTACTTAGGCGAAAGGACGGGATTATGGCCACGAAAGCCAGGGATTCGGGCAGCGGTACCTTGGCGTACAAGACCCTGCCGTGCTCACTCACAGAAACGGCCATCCCGCCTACCAAAGCGGGCACTACGTTGTCGGGGTGTCCTTCCATGCGTGTGGCGATCTCTATCACTTCGTCGAGAGACAGGGGGTCTTTCATCACGCGATTGGCGGCAAGGATTCCGGCAACTATGCACGCCGCGCTGCTTCCCAATCCTCTGGAAATGGGAATGCCTCGCTCGCGCCCGGTGATCCTGACTCCCCGCACTGGGCGGCCGCACAGCTTCAATGTGTCCGCGTAGCTGGTGTACAGCAGGTTCTTGTGGGGCGACTCGTCCACCTTGGGCCGGCCTTCTTCCAGGATGACCACGCCCTTATCGATCTCCTCGAACTCGGTTTCGTTGTATAGAGAAAGGGCCGCCCCTATGACGTCAAAACCGGGCCCCATATTGGCCGTCGTGCAAGGCACCCTTACCCTAACCATTTTCGAGACCCGCCATGATTTTGTCTTCCAGGACAGAACGATCCGCGGCCGAAGCCTCGATCGGACCGCCCAGTCCGACCGCGATGTCCGGATCCTTCAAGCCGTTTCCGGTGAGCACGCAAACCACGGTGCTTCCCGTTCGTACCTTTCCGGCAGCGTAAGCCTTCAAAAGCCCCGCCACGGAAATGCAGGATGCCGGCTCGGCAAACACGCCCTCTGTGGAAGCCAGCATGCGATACGCCTCGAGAATATGCTCGTCGCTCACCATGTCTATGGCCCCGTCCGACTCTTCCAGAGCCTGAACCGCCAGTTTCCAACTGGCTGGGTTTCCTATTCGTATGGCGGTGGCGATGGTCTCGGGGTGTTCTATAACGCGGTTGTGTACCAAGGGAGCCGCGCCTTCCGCCTGAAACCCTAAGAGTCTGGGCAGTCCTCCGGTCTTCCCGCAGGCTTTGTACTCCTTAAACCCCATCCAGTAGGCCGAGATGTTGCCGGCGTTCCCCACCGGGATAGACAGGTAGTCGGGGCAATCGCCGAGCTGGTCGCAAATCTCGAAAGCCGCCGTCTTCTGCCCCTGCAAACGATAGGGGTTTACTGAGTTGACCAACGTAACGGGCCGTTTCTCGGCAATGTCTCTAACGATGGCCAGGGCCTCGTCGAAGTTGCCTTCTACCGGCATGATGTTGGCGCCATACACGATGGCTTGCGCCAGTTTCCCCATGGCTATCTTGTTGTTGGGTATCACGACGAAGCACTTGATGCCCGCTTTGGCCGCGTAAGCCGCCGCCGACGCCGAGGTGTTTCCGGTTGAAGCGCAGATGATGGCGCGGGATCCGCTCTCCACAGCCTTGGTGACCGCCACGGTCATGCCCCGGTCCTTGAACGATCCCGTGGGGTTTAGACCGTCATACTTCAGGTAGACGCTGATCCCCGGCATGAGTTTCTCAAGTCCGCTCGCCCGGATCAAAGGAGTGTTGCCTTCCAGGAGCGTTATTACTTTGGTGTCATCGGAAACAGGCAGATAGCCGCGATACTCCTCGATAAGTCCCTTCCATGCCATGCTATCTTCTCCAATCAATGTCCCGCGTTTGTGATTGTCTGACTTTAGCGTAACAATGCGGCACCCAACCGTCAAAAACCTTTCTCTCCGCCTTTTCTTCCCCATCTGTAGAACCTTGTGATTGGTTAGAACATGCGAACAAACAACGGCAGAGTTGCCTGTCTCATAACAGACCGAATCCGGGTTTTGATAGACAACTGCGAAGTAGTATTATGAATGCTGAACTCTGGGTGAAACCCAAAACTCATCACCTTCAGGAGGACAAGATGGTCTGGGAGATTACTGCTCTAGTGGGGGGCGGCGTATCCATGGCGGTCGCTGCCTATCTTTATTCCTGGGTCATGGCGCAGGCCTCGGAAAGCGACGCGATGAACGAGTTCTCCGAGGCGATCCAGTCCGGGGCCGCCGCGTACTTGAAGCGGTTGTTTCAAGCGCTGGCGTTCTTGGCAATCGCCATCACGGTTATCATCACCGCGGCTATCGGGTGGCAAAGCGCTATCGCGTACCTGGTAGGTGCCATCTGTTCAGGAGCCGCGGCATACACAGGCATGTATGTCGCCACCCGCGCTAACGCCAGGGTGGCGTGGGCAGCGAAAAGCGGGATCCAGAAGGCCTTCCCCGTCGGTTTCTACGCAGGCAGCGTTATGGGCTTGTCGGTGGTAGGGCTGGCCCTCATAGGCATGACGGTCTTATACATGATTTTTCACGATACAGAAGTCATCCTGGGATTTAGCTTCGGCGCCAGCTCGCTGGCTCTTCTCGCTAAGGCCGGCGGCGGAATCTTTACCAAGACCGCCGACATAGGAGCCGACCTGGTGGGCAAGGTCGAGTTCGACCTGGAAGAAGACGACCCCCGCAACCCCGCGGTTATCGCCGACAACGTGGGAGACAACGTTGGAGACGTAGCCGGAGTCGGAGCCGACATCTTCGACTCGTACGTCGCCTCAGTGGTAGCTGTCATGGTGCTGGGCGCCGTGCTCTACACTGAAGAATACGTCATCTATCCGTTGCTCTTGGGAGCAGGCGGGATCATCGCCTCCCTCATCGGGATGATGTTCGTCCGCACAAAAGAAGGCGGAGACCCGGGCAAAGCTCTGAACACCGGGACTCTGGTCACGACCTTCATTTTCGCGGGAATCGCCCTGATAGTAACCAGATTGGTAGGGATATCCAGCCCGTGGGGCGTTTTCTGGCCGACCATATCCGGACTCGTGGCCGGAGTCATCCTCGGGTTCACCTCAGACTACTTTACTGACATCAATAACCATGCCGTGCAGGACACGGCGGGAGCCGCTAAGACAGGCCCCGCTATCCTCATATTGCAGGGCTTCTCATACGGACTGGTCAGCATCGTTCCGTCTATCCTAGGTATAGCGGGAGCCATGGTTGCCGCTTGGGTCACGGCTACCCACTTCGGAATCGCGGGAACCTACGGCGTCTCGGTAGCCGCTGTCGGAATGCTTTCCATTACCGGGATGATTGTCTCCGCGGACGCTTACGGCCCAATCGTTGACAACGCCAAGGGATGTGCCGAAGCCGCTCATGAGAGCGCCGAGACCATCCGGGTGTGCGACAAGCTCGACGCGGCGGGCAACACCGCCAAGGCCATTACTAAAGGTTTCGCCATAGGAGCGGCCGCGCTCACGGTTCTGGCTCTCTTCTCGGCTTATTCCGAGACGGTCGGCGTTCAATCTTTGGACCTGCGAAGCCCGGGCGTGGTGGTTGGCCTCTTCCTTGGCGCCATGATGCCCCCGTTCTTCTCGGCCCTGACAATCCTGTCTGTCGGACGCAACGCCTTTAAGATGGTGGAAGAGATCCGGAGGCAATTTAAAGAAATACCGGGGATCATGGAGGGAACGGTCAAACCCGACAGCAACCGGTGCGTTGACATCGCTACCCAAGGAGCCCTCAAGGAACTGGTGCTCCCCGGAATGCTGGCTCTTCTCACGCCGTTGGCCGTGGGCATGCTCCTGGGGAAAGAAGCCCTGGGCGGATTCCTGGCGGGTTCCATCGTGACCGGAATCATTTTCGCCCTGTTCATGGCAAACGCCGGCGGGCTTTGGGACAACGCCAAGAAGTTCATTGAGGACGGCGCACACGGCGGGCCCGGATCCGAGGCTCACAAAGCCGCGGTGGTCGGAGACACCGTCGGAGATCCCTTCAAGGACACCGCAGGCCCGTCGTTGAACACCCTGATCACCGTCATGTGCTTGGTGGCAAGCCTGTTCGGGCCGGTCATCGCCAAGTACGCGCTGTTTGGGCTCTAAACCGGGCTTCCGGCCCGGCCATATCCGACCGGGCAACACCCGACCAAATTAGAAAGGAGCCTCACCGAACCAATAAGGCTCCTGCGGTATCAAGTAAGGGTCCCCGCGCTGGGGACCCTTTATTTCGCCCTAGCCGATTCGGGACTTGCCTCCCGGCATGTACGGCCTCAAGACCTCAGGCACTGTCACGGAACCGTCGGCGTTCTGGTAGTTTTCCAATATTGCGATGAGCGTCCTGCCGATGGCGGTGGCGGTGCCGTTTAGAGTATGGACATACTCGGGCTTGCCCCCGGCGGCGGGACGGTACCTTATGTTCAGCCCTCTAGACTGGAAGTCAGTGCAGTTGCTGCAAGAAGTAATCTCGCGGTAGACCCCGTCAGCGGGCTTCCAGAACTCCAAGTCGTATTTCTTGTACGCTACAGGCCCCAGGTCTCCGCTGCACATCATAACCACTCGGTAAGGAATCCCCAATCCCTGGTAGATACGTTCTTCCAAAGAAACCATGTACTCGTGGGTCTTGGCCGAGTTCTCGGGAAGGTCGAATACGAACATCTCCACTTTCTCGAAGTGGTGGGTGCGGATGAGCCCCCTGATGTCCCTTCCGCCCGAGCCCAGCTCCGTTCGGTAGCAGGGAGAATAGCCGGCGTACTTCAGAGGGAGGTCCGCCTCTTCCAGGATCTCGCCGGCGTGCATCGCGCAAAGAGGGATCTCGGAAGTCCCCACCAGCCCCAAGTCCTCCCCCTCTATGCGGTAGATCTGGTCCTTGAAGAACGGATAGTGACGGGTCCCCTCCAAGACGTCGGACCTGACCATTACCGGGGGAATGACCGGCTTGAAACCCTCCGAGGTAAGTATGTCGAGACAATACCGCACCAGAGCGAACTCAAGGAAGACGCCGTCGTTTAGGAGGTAGTAGGTACGGGTTCCCCAGGCCTTGGCGCCCATGGACATGCTGAGGAGCCCGAGCTTCTCGCCAAGTTCCACGTGGTCTTTGACCGGAAAGTCGAACTTGCGCGGTTCCCCCCAAGTGCGCACCACCACGTTGCCTGACTCGTCGGGGCCGTAAGGCACCTCGGGAGCTATCAGGTTGGGCATCCAGATGACTAGCGAACGCAACTCCTTCTCGATCTCCGCGAGCTTTGCCTCAGCCGAAGACACCTCAGCGCGGATAGCCCGGTTGGACTCAATGAGCCGGTCCCTAGTCGCCTGGTCTTTGCACGTTTTCACTTCTTGGGAGAGCCGGTTTCTTTCTTCCCGTAAAGAGTTGATCTTCCTCACCAGCGCGAGTCGCTCTTCGTCCAAAGAGAGTATGCGGTCGATGGGCGCTTCCGCTCCTCTCTTCTTCAACATCTCCTCGACCAGCGCCCGGTCCTTTTTGATGATGTCTACGTCGAACATGGCTGTAACCTCCCGCACATAAATAAGGAGCAGGCCATCTCCAAGGACGAGATAGACCTGCTCTCGTGGTGCCACCTTGATTCGCGGACCGCGCCGGCTAACCCGGCCGCCTTCCGCCTCGTAACGCCTTTAACGGAGCGCCCGTCGCGGCATACTGGGGAACCTTGCCTTCCCGTTCCACCGCGCGCCTCAGGGGTGCTCTACCGGGCATTCCGCCGTCGCCTCGCACCTTCCGGCGACTCTCTGAAGGCTCCTGCCGGGATATGTCCCCTTCAACGGCTTTGAAAGGACTATAACATATCCTAACCGCGTTGTTAAATGAAACTAGCCGAAAACGCCATCGATCCGAGAAAAACGCCGGAGGAACGGCCTCGCCCCGGCAAAAAGTCGTGACGTACATCTTGGTGGTCCCGCCCTCCGGCGGATCAGCCCTTTGTCGTTCTCGCTAGACATCCCGGTAACCCTTGCGCCGCACCTCTCTTCGGAGCCGTTGGAGTTCCTTGGATATCCGTCTCTGAGCGGGTCTCTCCCTGACCGCCTTTTCGAGCTCAAGGATGTCTCTGGTGTAAGAATGCTGGGTTACCAAACGCTTTTCTTCCTCAGGCCAATCGCCGGCTTCATCGAGAGAAGCCCTGCCGAGACACATTCTGCAAAAGAGGTACGCCGCCCGGATCTCCTTCTGGTACATACCGCTGTCCTGTAGTTCGCCTAAAAGGAGGGCGGCTTCTTTGAGACGTCCGGCCCCCAACAGCCCAAGCGCCCGAATGCAGCGTGCCTTGGGGCTTGGACCCGCCTCTTCCAGGGCCGCCAGGGCCCGTTCGAACATCCAAGAAGCGCACAAAACCTCCGCTTGGAACAAGGGACCCTTAGCGAGAGAAGAAAGGTAGGCCGCGAAGTCCTCTTCCCTGCCTGCTGCCCGGTGGGCGCCACCCATCAGCGCGAGGGCCGAAACCAGGCGGTCGTTGGCCTCGTAAGCTTTCCTGAACTCGTCCGCGGCATCCACATACCTTCCTTCACAAAGATAGACGCGGCCGAGCGCGAACCGGCTCTTGTAGGTGGCGATGCCCATATCCGCGGCCGCGAATGGAGGAACCGGAGCGTTTCCCATCTGGAGGCAGTGCAGGAACAAAGACTCCGCTTGCTGGTAATCCTCCAGGTCCAGGTGGGCTAGGCCCGCGGTATAGTAGAGGTCCGTGAAGCCCGGGTAGAGGTCAAGTCCCTGTTCCGCCACGGATAAAGCCTTGTCGGGTTTGCGGAGGCGGAGCAAGATGGTCGCCCACGTCTTGAACAATTTGCATCCCCACGATGGGCTCCCCGACAGTTTCAGCCCGGCCTCGGCGAAGCAGGATTCGGCTTCGACCAGCCTGCCCAACCTGAAAAGCTCGACTCCTAAGTTAAAGTGGCAGAAGGCGTCGTCGGGCTGCCTTCTCACCGCCTCTCGCGCCATCTCGTAGTTCCTTGTCTTCTTCGCTTTCCTCTCCACAAAGGAGTCCATATACCCTAGGTGGTCCAGGACGATTTCAGTCGCCAGCACGGAGTCGGGAGCGAGCTTCTCAATGGCGGGTCCTATCGTCTCGTGGATTATCCCGGTGAACCGGTAGTCGGGGCGGTTGCGAAACATGCGTAGCGCGGCGGATACCTCTTTTTCACCCCCATCGCCCAAGTAGTTCACGACCTTGACCAAACACCCTTCGGCGTTGGTCTGCATCGCCCTCTTGACATGCCACTTGGATTCGGGACGAAGCCTTTCGTCCGCGTCCAGGACGAGAATCCATCCGCAAGCCGCGTTGTCCAAGGCAGCGTTTCGGGCGGCGGAGAAGTCCCCCATCCACCTTCTTTTTATCACCTTGGCGCCCATTCCGGCGGCTATTTCGCAAGTCCTGTCCAAAGACCCGGTGTCGACCACTATGATCTCAGCCGCGACGTCCCTGACGCTCTCGAGGGCCGGACCGATACAGTCTTCTTCGTCCCTGGCTATCATGCACACGCTGAGGTCCGCCATCCTAGGCCTCCTTCCGCCGGGACGTGAAGACAACGGGTCAGGACACATAGACACCGGTTTTCAAAACGGATGAATGCCGGAACTCAAGACGCATGAGTCGAGGACTCAAAAGCCCGAACTCCGCGACTCACGACGCGCGAGCTTCGGGACTTGAGCTACGGCGACAGACTAGTTTATGTGAGGTAAGGTTTACGGGTCACCGCTTATGTGAAACCCGGGACTTCATAGCCTCAAGTATGGCTTGGGTAATCTTGAAAGCCGCCCTGGCCTCCTCCATGGTCACTTCGTCAGGAGGATGAGCTCCTTCGTCGCCCAGAGCCTTTACCATCCGGGCAGCTTTATATAGGTCGTCCTCGATTATGTGGTTGTCCCTGAGGTAGTCCAACTGGGGACCTGTTGTTGTGTCGTCCTTGGCTCCGTTGAAGATCGCCAACCGGCTGACCAAGCGGCGGCACATCATGGCGGCGGCATTTGGAGCCTCGGCATCGATACAAGTCTTCGCTTCTCTGTAGTCAGATTGAATGTTGGCCGGGAAACTGCTTATGTCCAAGTCATCCGTCCCCCCGCCCTGGCGGTCAAGCGCCTCGGCGGTCTTAGTCAACTCCTTCTCCCCCGCTGGCTTTCCCGTTGACTCCGGGATCGGTTCTCCGATTAGCTCGCCCATCACGTCGCCCTCCAAAACAAAACTGACGCAGCGGGTCCGGTGCGTTCCCCCATGGACCCCCTGGGGTAGGACACCGTACCCTACTGCATCAGCATTTCCATCTTGGAGGGGTCATTACACTGTGTTCATTTTGCGCTACTTACCCTGGTCAGTGGTAAGAATTCTACATCTCTTGCGGACCAGTAGTTGTTTTAATACAACTCATCTCGGTCAGTGGCATGAAACCTACAACTCTCGTCGACCAGTAGTTGTTTTAGTACAACTCATCTCGGTCAGTGGCATGAAACCTACAACTCCCGCCGTTCAGTGGTCGATTTCTTACCACTTGCCTCGGCCAGAGGCAAGAATTCTACAACTCCCGCCGTTCAGTGGTCGATTTCTTACCACTTGCCTCGGCCAGAGGCAAGAATTCTACAACTCCCGCCGTTCGGTGGCCGATTTCTTACCACTTCCCCCGGTCAGAGGTAACAATTCTACAACCCCTACCGTTAAGTAGTCGCTTTCTTTCCACTTCAAGCCGATATACAGGAGCAAGGATGCCTACCCCTCACGCCGCGGAGCGGATCGATAACAAGTCAGACCCAGAGCGCGGTTTCCTGATCCATGAGGGAGGCCAGCTTGGAGGCAACCTTCTGATCCGCGGGGGCCAAGTCCAATTCGGAGAACTCTCTGGGCCCAACCCACCTTGCTCCGGAATGGTCTCTCAGATCGATTTGCCCTTCTACTTTGCAGACAAAGACGTACATTCGGAGGAAAAACGAACCGTAGTCGTGGTCGATCATTGTAAAAGGTTTGGCCTTGATCACATCCAGCGCGAGTTCCTCTTTAAGCTCCCGTGCGATGCACTTCTCGAGCATCTCATGATCGTTCCTGATTTTGCCTCCGGGGAACTCCCACAAGCCTTTATGCGGTCCGTACGCTCTTTGAGTAACCAGCACCCTTCCCTCTCCATCAGGTATTACGGCGGCGGTCACTACTTTGAGATCCCCGTTTTGAAGCGCGGTATCCACGGCGCGCATGTCTTCTCGCAAGCGAGCGTCGAGGGCGGCAGCTTCCAACGAGTGATGGACCCGCCGGTGGCAAGTCGGACACAGGGCCGCTACGGGGCCGGTCTCGGTGAGGTCCAGGGTTCCTATTTCACCAAAGTGTCCCTCGGTACCCTCGCCGATATCGAAACCTTCGGTTCCTGAAACACAGTGAATCTCCAGGTACGGTTCTCCATCTCCCCAACGGAAAGGAGCCGGCGAACCGCAGCATTCGCAGAATCCTCTGGCCCGGGAAAGCACGTGCTTCACTACGGCCGCACCCAGGCGAGTCTCAGTCTCATCCACGAGGGCGAACGGGGCATTGACGTAGGATAGCGGGGTTCTCAACGAACTCTCTCCTCCCTTCGCGTGACATCTCCTTGCGGGCCTTGTTCCGACCGCAATTGTCACACGTATCCAGTGTACACCTAATTCGGCATGAAATCCTAGGCACCGGTTCCAGTCCGGTCCATTGCCTATACTTTGGTCTCACTTGAACGCCAAAGGAGGCGACCCGCTCTCTCGGTATTTCGTGTTATGGCCGCGTCGAGAGTATGCCGAAAGCGATTCCAAGGGCAACCTTGTCCCGCCACGCCGCCTGCCCCATCAACGCGCTGTCGACGCGATTTGACAGGAAGCCGATTTCCGCCGTGACTGTCACCATGTTGCCGTAGGAGTGCAGCAGTAAGCCCCGAGGAAACACCCCTCGCTTGTCTAGTCCGCCCGCTGTGTGCATGGCGTCTAGGATCGACTTGGCCAACGCCTCTCCTATGAACGAGCCCGGCCAGTACAAGACTTCGATACCACTGGCCTCCGGGTTGCTTGCCGAGTTGGCGTGGATGGACACAAGATAGTCAGCTCGCGCGTCGTTAGCGACCTTCGCCCGGGCCATCATTTCCTCCCTATCATCAAGCCCCGGAGCGAGGTCAGTGTCGGTCTCCCTTGTGAGGACAACGTTTACCCCTGCCCGCCTCAGGTACTCGGCCAGCCGCTTGCTCACTTCAAGCGTGACATCTTTCTCTTGCAGGCCAAGGACGGGGT
>DULO01000077.1 GCA_012840345.1 Candidatus Fermentithermobacillaceae bacterium | reverse complement strand
GCGGGAGTGCCGTGGGGAACTCTCCTGTTGGTGACCGGAGTGGGAGTCCTAATGGAAGTAGGCATCCGTCTTGGGTCCATCAAGCTTCTGGCGTCCTTTCTGGCCCGCTTCATGACCCGCTCAACCTCTACCCTAGTCACCGGACTTACCGCCGGAATCATGTCTTGGTTCAGTTCAACCTCGGGCGTGGTCATGCCCACTCTCATCCCGACCGTCCCCGACCTCATCTCCTCGGTTGGTGGAGGAGTGGAGCCATTGACGTTGATCTCTGCGATTACCAACTCCTCTCACGCCGCGGCGTCAAGCCCCCTGTCCACCGGAGGCGCCCTGGCCTTCGCGGCATACATGGCGCAGGCGAAGGCCTCACCGGGAGACCAGCAAAAGCTGTTCATAAGGATGTTCCTTGTGTCGGCGGTGGGAGTCGCTTTCGTCTCAATCCTGGGAGGGCTCGGGCTGTATGACTTTATAGCGGGGCTAGTGAAGTAGATTCGTAGATCCGATCATATCGTCATATCAAGTCTCACCGACTTTATGGTTGTTTTTGGAACATGTCGCCCGGCACACGCCTCGGAATCCACCACGACACCGTCCTCACGGGTGTCTTTGGAACATGTCCTCCGGCACGGTCCGGTTCCTCGCTACTTCCGCTTTCCGGACCACCCCGTCAACCTCAATCCTTCGTCACATCCCAGGATGGCCGCCAACGTAAAGTAGAGGACCGCCGACACCAGCGAAACCGCGGTGAGCAGTAGCAGGTCCCTCAAGACGTCCCCAGTTCCGGCGCTCAAGCCGGTCATCTCTGACAACCAAATAGCCGCCCCTGCCATCACCATCGCCGCTACCACCATTCTCGCCACGGACGCCCCGAGCGAACGGAAATTGAGATGACGCCTGTAGTCGCGATTTAGCAGCATAAAGGAAGCCACCAGAGTTAGAAATCCAGACACAGTGCTTGCCAGCGCCAGCCCAACGTGGCCGAAGGGAATAACGAAAGCGAGGTTCAATCCCACGTTAAGGAGGGACGAGCAGATTCCTACCAGTACTTGAAGGCCAGTCTTCTGAGACGAGATGAAAGCCGAGAGGCAGACACGAATGGCCGCCATGGCTGCCAAACCCGGAGCGTACGCCACCAAAGCTGCGGCAGTGGCTTGCGTCGCCTCGGCGGTGAAAGCGCCTCGCTCGAAGGCAAGCCTCACAGCCGGCTGGGCCAATACCATCATCCCTGCGGCTATCGGGATGCAGACAAACTCTACGCTCCTCAGGTTGTCTTCGACGAGGGAGGCGAAAGAACGGGCATCGCCCCTACCCCAGAAACGAGACAGCGATGGAGCCATCACCGTCGTAACCGCCGCGACCAGCACGCCCATAGGGAGACCCCTGATCCGCTCGGCATACTCCAGCACCGCCATCGAGCCCTCGCCTAATCCAGACGCCAAGGCTTTGTCCACAAACCGGTGTAGCCCCGAGAAAACCCAACTCCCCATGAGGGGAAGGGCTAGGATGAACACCTTGCGTGTTTCGGGTCCAAACCCAACCTCGAGAGGCGGCCACGAACGAACCTTTTTCAAGGCCAAGTATTGGATGATGAAGAGGATGAGGAAGCCTGCGGAGGACGCGATGCCCAGCGCGATAACTCCCATCGACGAAGCTAGCCACACAAGCACTAGGACCACCACGATGTTCTCAACGATGTCGGCGACGGCCGGAACAACGAACTGCCTTCTGGTGTTCAAGATGGACTTTGCAAAAGAAGCGAGCAGGGGTAACACCATCGCCGCAAGCATTATGCGGACCAGGCTATTGGCGTAAACGTAGGTGTCGTCCCCGAACCCCGGGGCCATCAGTCTCGTCAACTGTGGAGCAAACGCGGTCAATCCCGCGCAGGCGATCATCATGAAGCCGCTGACGAGCGTGATGGTCTCGGAAGCTACCTTGGACGCCGCCCTGGCCTCCCCCTTACCCAAAGCCGCGGCATACACCGGTAGGAAAGTCATTGTAACCGGGCCCGTGAAGGCAGTAACCAAAGTGGCGACTGAGGTCGCGACGATGAAAGCGTCCGTCTGGCCGGTCGCTCCGAACAGAGCGGCCATGACCTGGGAACGGACAAACCCCATCATCCTGGAGACCATAAGGAGCATAGCCAAGATGACTGTGGGATGAGCGCCTCTGCTACCGGTGGCTGTGGAAGCATGAGTCACCCCGATCTCATACTCCACACCTGGGTCTGGGCACTCCCGTCCGGCCAACTCCCGGCTCCTCCGACCGTTCCACGTCATACTGATCCCCCATAGGCAGCACTAGATGCTGTCATAGGTCTATGTGGGGAATGGCGGACGGTAGAAGCGGCTCGCCAAAACCGCCAAACAGCCGTGCATCAGTTCCACGCAAAAAGAACGATGCCCGGTAGGGCACCGGGCACCAATTCCTCCGCCTCACGCTAAGTTGGTTTGATAGGATATGCTTGCTTCGCTTCAGTTACCTTCGATGAACCGCTGAAGTATCGCCGCCAACTCCGCTCTGGTAGCAGTCCCTGTCGGGTCAAGCACTCCGCCGTCCTTGCCGCGAATCAGCCCGCAGCCAACTGCCCACTCCATGGCTTCTCTCGCCCATTCTGAGATCTGATCGCCATCTACAAAGTCTGTGAGCGGTGCGCGCGCTGAGACATCTCGTCCCGCGTACTGGCTGTAACGGTAGAAGAAGCACGCCAACTGCTCCCTGGTAACAGGGGCTTCAGGCTGGAAGCGGCCGTCACCGAAACCTTCGGCGATGCCGTTCGCGGCCGCCCACGCCACCGCCTCTTCGTACCATGCGCCGTCTAGGACGTCAGCAAAACTGCTGGCCGGAGCATCGGGGGTCTCCTCCAAGCGATGGAAGATGGTGACGACCATGGCCCGGTTCGCCGCGAGAAGCGGGTCGAACCTGTCCGGCGCGGTTCCCGTCATGAGGCCATTCTCAAATACGTACCTCACGCTGCTGTAGAACCAGTCGGTTTCAGCGACATCCTCAAACGGGAATGCCTTCCTGAAGGTAGCGGCGATGTTGTGCGAGCTTGCCACTTCATCGAAAGTGTATCTATCTACGGCTCCAACGCTCTGACCGTCCACAAAGACGTCGGCAATCTCGTAGCCTTCGTCCGGTGTCACAGTGAAAGTAACCGACGCGCCCATGAGGACCGTGGTGGTCTTAGGGGTAATCGTTCCGCCCGGACCTGCATTCACGGTGATAAGGTACGCAGGGATAGTGCCGCCGCTCGGAGGAGGTGGTGGCGCGGGCAACGCGATTATCGTAAGGGTGAAGGCCTTCGTATCCGATGCTTCTCCCTTGCTTATGGTGGCGGTCAATGTGACCGTTTTGTCACCATCCGTAAAGGCAGGCCTCGTAACTGCTCCCGTAGTGGTGTTGATGAAACCGACGGGTGAGGCGCTCCAACTAATCGTGGTGCCGTTGGCTCCGGAGGTCGGCAGCGGATCAACAAGATTTCCGGTAACGCTGTCCTGCACCGTGTTTTCTCCTCTGATAACTTCCCACGTCAAGGCAGCCTTATCCAACGCCACCGCTTCGGAATCAGAGAGGCCCGGGCCAACCGGCGTGACTCCCCTTAAGAACGGGTAGCCGCTGTTCTGACCGGCATCAATGTCCCAACTCTCGGTGAAGTCCCAGTCAACATAAGTGCTCTGAAGCTTCATATCGGCGGTGGTCTTGCCTACGACCCCTTCGCCGCCCGCAGACGAGTCGCACCCCGAAGTGTCCGTGTCCCAATAACTCCCGGTGCAGATCCCGATGCCTTCTCCTATCAAACCGCCAACCGAAGACGTGCCTGTTACCTGTCCGGTGGCATAGCACTTAGCTACTGAACCGGAGGGTTTCCAGCCAATCAGCCCGCCGACCATGGAAAGACCCTCAACCGCTCCCATCGCGTAGCAGTTGCCGATTGTGCCTCCAGTAGTATTTGTTCCGACCAGTCCTCCGATGCCCTTGTTTGTGCTGCTGACGTCACCTTCGGCAAAGCAACGGGAAACCTGCCCGCCGTAGTTGTTGCCGACCAATCCTCCGACGGCACCAACGTCTGCCGCGGCACCAATACCTTCCACGTCACCGGTGGCAAAACTGAGCGAAACTTCGCCGCCGTTGTAGCCCGCCAGTCCGCCTACTTGCACCTTACCCTTCACTTTACCCGAGGCGTAGGACTCCGTAATAGTGCACGACTCGGGCACGTTCCCTGCCAGTCCCCCGACAGAACTGCCCAAGCCTGTCTCTTCTGAAACGGTAACGTTTCCTGTAGCATGACATTTCCAAATCGTAGCCGGCGCAATAACCGTCCCCACTAGTCCGCCTAGGCATTGCTCTACGCCGGTCACGTCGCAGCCGGCGGAAGACCCAGAAATGTCGCTTCCGGCGAGTACGCCCACTAGACCTCCTACAAAGCTATGTCCGCTCACACTGCCGGTTGTCACGTGAACGTCCTGGATCTCAGTGGGTCTGCCGTCGAGAGGAGCAGCGTTACCCGCGAGCCCGCCTGTCTCGTTCTTCCCCTGTATGTCCACGTCCGCGAGGGTTAGGTTATTGAGCGTAGCTCCCTTCACAACCCCGAACAATCCCACAAGACTGTCTGATGGCCGGTTAACGCTAAGCCCCGAGATGGTATTGTTATCGCCGTCGTATGTGCCCGTAAATGGCTCGGCCGATGTGCCAATGGGGACCCAACCTTCGCCCTCGTTGTAGGGCGCAACGTCGAGGTCTATGTCAGCTGTCTGTCTGAAGTGTTTGTCGAGGTGATTCCTCACGTTGTTAAGTTGGTCTGCGGTGGCTACAAGGTAGGGGTTCGCCTCGGTACCGTCACCTCCGGCAAACTCGGG
>DULO01000076.1 GCA_012840345.1 Candidatus Fermentithermobacillaceae bacterium | reverse complement strand
GGTGGTCAATCCTGCTTTGCTAAAACATGAGAACATAAGAATTCTTGCTAAGAAGCAGGGAATAGGTGCCCCACCTCCGTATATCTCCGTATGGAAGTGTGATTTGCTTCACATGAGCAGCAGAAAAAAGGTGGCAAACCACCCTTCCCACCACGGGCTAATAGAGTTAACGGCGTGAGAAGAGCACACAGCACACTGGGGCCCCATATCTGTGGGCCTCCTACGTAAGGGGGTAGGCCGAGAGGGGAGTATCTTATCGCACACAGCGGAATGAGTTGACCACATGATACGAATAGGAGGACAAACGGCTGTGAGTAGAAGGTATAAAATGATTGCGCTGCTGCTGGCAACCGTTGTAATGGCGACCTTCCTGGGCGCCTGCAGCAAGCCAGTGCAAGAGGCGAAAGAGCCCAAAGTCTATCGGACTTATCTGACGGTCGAATGCCCTATCCTGAACGGGCACGACTCGGTTGAAAGCGCTCTTCAGACTCCCCACGACTATTGCTCGTCACCGCTTTACAGGGTTTACCCGAACGAGGACGGCCAGGGCTATCACTACATAGGCGACCTGGCTGAGGGAATGCCCATACAGGTTGATGAGCTCAACTGGCAGATAAAGATCCGGAAGGAAGCCAAGTGGCACAACGGCGAACCCATCAACGCCGACACCATCATCTACTCCTGGAAGATGCTGCTGGACCCCATCCTTGCTAACCAGATGGCTGACTTCCTGTCCACGGGCAGCATCACCATTGTTAACGCCAAGGAGTACCAGCGCCAGGGAACCGAGAACACCGTTGCCTGGGAAGACGTTGGAATCAAGAAGTTAGACGACTACACGATTCAGATCACTACCGCCTACCCGAATACCGCGGAAGAGGTATGCGCTCAGTTTGTCGACCGTTCAACCTTCCCGGTTTACGAGCCCTACTATGAAAAGGGCATGAATGAGTCTCGTACCCAGACGACCTACGGCACAACTCTGGATGAGTGGATGGGTTGCGGTCCCTACTTCTTCAAGACGTGGGAGTTCGGGAACATGCACGTCTACGAGAAGAACCCCGACCACTGGCTGGCGGACCTTTTCCACTATGACAGGGTCGAGGTCTACGTTGTTCCCGATATGAACGCCCGGGTTCAGTTGTGGGAGGCCGGCAAGCTCGACTACTTCGTCCCGGACGCCACCACCATTGACAAGTACATCAACGACCCGCGCATGGTGTCCTACCCGAGCTTGAGTGTTGACCACATCGACATCAACTGCAAGAACCCCACTAACCCCATTTCAGGGTTGATCGAGTACCGGAAGGCTATCTATCACGCCATTGACCGCGAGACTCTGGCGCGCGATATCTACGGTTACATGAAGCCCTCCGGCACCTATGTAAACGGTCAGGCAGGAATTCTGAGCCCGAGCGGCCTCCTGTACCGCGAGTCGACCTATGGTCAAGAAGTAACCGCCATGGTCAACGAGTGGGGCCCGCACGGGTACAATCCTGAGATGGCTCTCGACTACATGAAACAGGCCTTTAGCAAGGCAGGACTGTCTTGGGACAGCCACACAGTTACCCTCCAGTGGATATACGAGGGTAGCGAAGCCGAAGCAAAGGCGGCCGGCGAGTTCCTGCAGGATCAGTGGCAGACCCTGTTCGAGGGCAGGATCAAGCTCGAGGTTGTTCCGACCGCTGGTATGTCCGCTACCCAGTGGAAGAAGACCGGCGACGACAAGTGGGATCTGAGCCCCAACCTGTGGACTCGGAGCCTCTCCCGCAAGTTCCCGTACATGTGCTTCTACTACTACCTGAGCACTTACGGCACGGCGCCGAACAACTACTTCGATCCGGAATTTGACGCCCAATACGCGGTCTGCGACGACCCCGCTATCAGGGGCGATTACGAGAAGATCCTCGAGGAGACCGCGAAACTCGAGAAGATCTACCTGGAGAAGGTAATCCACGTTCCGACCGTACAGAGGGTCGTTTACGAGATGTTCTCCGAGCGCGTTAAACTCCCCGTATCGAGGTACATCCCTGGTCTTGGCTGGGGAACCATCTACGGCGACATAATCGAGTAAAGCAGCAGGGTTACTGAGCTCTATCCCATGGGTGTGCTCATAGCGGCACACCCATGGGTATTAGGTTCACGTCCCTTCGTGCACCGGTTCATACCTGGTGCTTTCCTGCGGAGAATAGGAGGAGCAAATGTTAAGGTATTCGCTGGCTCGGTTCGGCGCCATGCTGCTCACAATGTTCATAATCATGAGCCTTTCCTTTTGGATAATCAGGCTCATGCCGCAGAGCATATTTGAAAACCCAGAAGTGGCGCCGGAGGTTCAAAAGCTGCTGGAAGCCGAAATGCACCTGGATAAGCCCATGGTGGTCCAGTACTACTACTTCATCCGGGACATTATCACCAAACGTGATTTCGGAAGGTCCGTTAAGCTCCGCCCCGGAATGGAAGTTTTTAAGGTAATTGCCTCAAGGATTAAGCCGTCGGTCGTCCTGAACTTTTTCTCGCTGCTCATGGCCATTCCAGCCGGCATCATCTTGGGAACCATAGCGGCGTTACAGCGCAACAAGCTGGCCGACAACATAATATCTTTCCTTGTGGTCATATTCATTTCAGTGCCGTCATTCGTCTTTGGTTCGGTGTTGCAGTACACGTTTACTTTCAAGATACCGATTTTCCCAACCCTTTACGACGCGTCCGCGACGTCTTTTAGGGCGATGTTTCATTCCTTAACCTTGCCAATAATCGCTCTTGCTCTTGGACCGTGCGCGACCATCGCGAGGTACCTTCGGGGGGAGCTTATTGAAACGCTGAGTTCCGAGTTTCTTCTTCTGGCACGGACGAAAGGCCTTACCAGGGCCCAAGCCGTTGTTCGTCATGCTTTCCGCAACTCCATGGTGCCCATCGCCAATACGGTGATTCCCATGATTACGGGGATAATGGGCGGCTCTCTGGTTATTGAAAGGATATTCGCCGTGCCGGGCATGGGTGGACAGCTCGTTCAGTCTATCACTGTCGGCGATCATTTTCTGACCGTCGCGCTGCTCATGTTCTACTCGGCAATATCTCTGGTAACCATCTTCATCGTCGATATTTCCTACGGACTTATCGACCCTCGTATCAGGGTGGGGGGCGGAAAATGATAATCGACAGGAACAACTTGCCCGAAGACATCCGCAATCTACCAGAGAGCTCTTTTGAGATTGTGGGTACCGAGGATATCAGGGATGAGGCGTTCAGAACCGAGCCGGTAGGGTTCTTTAAAGACGCGGTATCCAGGCTTACGAAGAACAAACTATCGGTCATCTCTTTCTGGATCATCATGCTCATAATCGCGTCTTCAATAATCGTCCCGAATTGTACGGGGTACACCTACAGCGAGCAGAATGTCGCGTTTAAGAACCTGCCTCCCAAGGTTCCCGGCCTTGAGAAGCTGGGCATCCTTGACGGAACCAGGGTAATGACCAACAGGAGAAAGGACAGTCTTAACGATCCCACGCAGTTCCCTCCCGGCTCCGTCATTGAGATCGTCAAAGAGTACAGTCACAGCGGCGTCGAGATGGTAGACGTGAAGGTTGACTTCTACCGCATGGTGGGCGTTCCCGAAGGGCGGTACCATTGGATGGGAACGGACTACCTGGGCCGCGACCTGTGCACAAGGCTGTTCCTTGGCGCGAGGATATCGCTGATCATTGCCTTTTTCTCTGTTGTGACCAACATTTGCATAGGGATTATCTACGGCGCTTGTTCCGGTTACTACGGCGGAAGGGTAGACATGATGCTCACTCACTTCGCCGAGATACTGGACGGCCTACCCTATATCGTCGTCACGATTCTGTTCATGCTCCTCTTGGGCTCCGGCATGGTGTCAATCGTCCTAGCTTTGACGGTGACCGGCTGGATTGGAACGTCCCGGCTCGTCCGCGCGCAGTTCTACCGGTTCAAGGGGCGTGAATACGTTCTGGCGGCCCGCACGCTGGGGGTTAAGGACCGCGCCCTCATATTCCGTCACATTCTTCCCAACGCGATAGGTCCGATCATTACCCGTGCGATGATCTCTATCCCGGGAGCGATATTTTCAGAGTCTTTCCTTGCCTACATCGGTCTGGGTATCAAGCCGCCCAATCCTTCCATAGGAATCCTTCTTTCCGACGGTCAAAAAGTGCTGCTTCAGTACCCGTATCAGACCGTGTTCCCCGCCGTGCTCATATCGCTGCTTATGGTCTCGTTTAACTTGTTTGCCAACGGGCTCCGAGACGCTCTCGACCCGACGCAACGAGGGGAGGTATAGAGCATGGCTGAGGACAGAAACAAGAACGAAGTGATTCTGCAGGTTAAGGACCTACGGATTTCCTTCAGGGCGTACGGCGGCCTTGTTAAGGCGGTACGAGGGGTCAGCTTCGACCTCAAGCGTGGAGAGACCGTGGCCATCGTGGGCGAATCGGGTTCCGGGAAGTCCGTAAGCATCAAGGCCATCATGGGGATCTTGCCGGGGAACGCCATCATCGAGGGTGGTGAAATCCTCTACGGCGGCATGGATCTTACAAAGCTTACGGAGGAGGAGTTCCACAAGATTCGCGGCAAGCGGATCGGCCTCATTTTCCAGGACCCCCTGTCCTCCCTCAACCCGATCATGAAGGTCGGGGCGCAGATAATGGAAGCCCTGATACTGTCCCAGAAGATGGACAAGAAAGCGGCCAGGATACGGGCGCTGGAGCTCATGGAAGCGGTGGGGATTCCCGATGTCGAGCGCCGTTTCCACCAGTATCCGTTCCAGTTCTCCGGCGGCATGCGTCAGAGAATAGTGATAGCCATCGCTCTGGCGGGAGACCCGGAGATACTCATCTGCGACGAGCCGACCACCGCGCTTGACGTGACCGTGCAAGCCAGGATTCTGGAGCTCATCAACAAGATCAAGGAAGACAGGCATCTCTCGGTCATATTCATAACCCACGATCTGGGCGTCGTGGCGCAGATGGCCGACAGGGTGAACGTGATGTACGCCGGGAAGATCGTCGAGACGGGGACCACCGAAGAGATATTCTTTAGCCCCGTCCATCCGTACACTTGGGCTCTTCTAAGCTCAATGCCCGACTTGGAAACAAAAGAGAGGCTTCTCTCCATTCCCGGCGCGCCTCCCAACATGATCGCGCCGCCGCCGGGAGACGCGTTTTCGGTCAGGAACAGATACGCCATGAAGATAGATTTCGAGAAAGAACCGCCCCTTTTCAAGATCACGGATACGCACTACGCGGCCACCTGGCTTCTGCATCCCAAGGCGCCGCCTGTACAGATGCCGGAAGCGTTGAGGGCGAGAATAGAGAGAATGAGGAGGGCAGTGGCAAATGGATAATCCCACTTACCTCCTGGAGGTAAAGAACCTCTGCCGGTACTTCACATCCGGCCGGGGCAAGAAAAAGCTCACTGTGAAAGCCGTAGACGACGTAAGCTTCGGAGTGAAGCCCGCCGAGACTTTTGGTCTCGTCGGCGAGTCCGGGTGCGGCAAGACGACTCTCGGAAGGACAGTCATTCGCCTGTATGATCCTACGTCCGGACAGGTAATCTTCAACGGGCGCGAGATCTCGGGCAAGATGACCAACGATCTAAGGCGTTATCTGACCGAAAACATCGCCATGATATTCCAGGATCCCATCGAGTCCCTGAACCCCAGGATGACCGTAGAGGAGATCATAGGGGAAGGCCTCAAGGTCCGCGGAGTTAAGGATAAGGACGAGATCCGGAGACGCGTCGTGGAAATGCTGGAGAAAGTGGGCCTTAACGAGGAGCATGCCACCAGGTACCCACACGAGTTCTCCGGTGGACAGCGCCAGCGTATCGGGATCGCCCGCGCGCTAATCGTTCAACCGAAGATGATAATAGCCGACGAGCCCGTTTCCGCTCTTGACGTGTCCATTCAGGCGCAGGTCATAAACCTTTTGAACGACCTGAAATCGGAGTTCGGTCTCACCATATTGTTCATTGCTCACAACCTCTCCGTGGTTAAGTACTTCTCGGACAGGATAGGGGTTATGTACTACGGGCGTCTGGTGGAGGTCGCGAGGGGAGACGATCTCTACGCGAAACCCTTGCACCCGTACACCCGGGCGCTTCTCTCGGCCATCCCCGAGCCGAACCCGCTGGTCGCGAAAGCCAAGAGGCGGGTAGACTACGACCCTGAAAGAGACCACGATTATACCCACGAGAAACCGGAAATGGTGGAAGTGGAACCGGATCATTTCGTGTACTGTTCGCCGTCTGAGTTCGCGCGGTACCGGGAGATCTGTAAGAGAGTGGGGAAAGTGGGAGCTTAGTTTCCACACAGGCTCTCCATACGCCAGAGTCCGGAAGTGCCGGCGTATGGAGAGTCTCCCTTTTTTTCTTGGCTCCATATCTGGTACTATACTGTAGATTGACTAGAGCCTTTGTTGCCAACAAGTAACAATCGGGAGTACTAGACCGGGCTTGGATTTGTATGTGGCTTGCGGCCGCTAAGACAAATACCATGTCTAGAAGTGAGCTCTCTAAGGAGGACCAGATCGTGAAGGTTAGTGTCGCAAAGATGGAAGGCTCCATGGTTTCACTGGAAGTTGAAGCCCCCGCGGAAGTGGTCGAGGAAGCCCTGGAAAAGGCGTACAGGAGCTTGGTCAAGCGCGTAACGGTGCCCGGGTTTCGGAGAGGGAAAGCGCCCAGGCACCTCTTGGAGCGATATGTTGGAAAAGAAGCAATGGCAGACGAAGCGATTAGGGAAACTTTGCCCCGCTTGTACGACCAAGCGATAGAAGAAGCCAAGATCGAACCTGTGGACGACCCCGAATTTGACGACATCCACTTTGAGAAGGGTGAACCTCTCAAGTTCAAAGCCAAGGTTTACGTACGGCCAGAAGTGGACTTGGGCGACTACAAGAGCATCAGCATTCCTTTTGAAACGCCGACATTGACCGACGAGGAAGTCGACCGCCAATTTGAGCTCCTTAGAGAGAGGATGGCTGACCTGAGGCCCTTGGCTGAAGACACGGAGTTGGCTAAGGGGCATTATGTTACCTGCCACGTAAAAGGCATTGAGGGTGAGGACGTCCGGGCCGACATCGACCAGGACCTGGCTTACATCGAAGTCGGAAGGGAAATCCCCCTCGTACCCGGCTTGGGCGAAGCCCTGATCGGCATGAAGAAGGGCGAGACCAAGGAATTCACGGGCGTGTACAAGATTAAGGCAGAGAAAGCGGATTCGGGCGAGGAGTCAGAGGCGGCCAAGGAGGCCTCGGAGACACCTGCTGAAGATGCCGGTGCCAAAGCCGCCCCCGATTCAGACGCCGCTCCCGCTAACGCCAAGGAAGCCGAGACCAGCATGACGGCGAAGTTTTCTGTGACCGTCAAAGAGGTCTACGAGAAGCACGTCCCCGATGACGAAGAAGTCCTGAAGAATATGAACAAGGCTACCCTGGATGAGGCCAAGGAAGAGATTCGCGAGCGGGTCATGGCCATGAGATTAGATATGGCCCGCAAGCAGTATACTGATAAGGTTGAAGACGCTCTGGTCGAAAAGGCGACCTTGGACATACCCCGGCCGATGATACTGCAAAAGGCTGAGGATATCCTTCACAGGTTCGCGGACAGATTGAGGGAAGCCGGGACCGACATCAACCGTTACTTGGCTTCATCAGGCAGGTCCGCCGAGGAGCTCCGCGCGGATATCGAGAGGCAGGCCGAGCAGGAAGTCCGCCGCGATCTCGTACTGGACGCGCTGGCTGAGAAAGAAGAGATTCAGGTTCCGCAGGAAACGATCGATAGGGTAGTAGAGGCGCTCGCGATCGAGGCAGGCAGGGAGGTAGGCGCGGTTAGAACCACGCTCCAACTCCGCGGCGCGATGAAGAGCATCGAGCGAGACCTGGCTAGGGTCGAAGTGGTCCGTAAACTGGCCGAGGAAGTGGCACTGAGGGCGGGTACTCCGCTTCCCGCTGAAGAAGTTAAGACGGCGGACGCCGCCGAAAAGGGGCAACAGCAGGCGGAAGGCGCGGAGCCTGAAGCCAGTGAAGGCGCGGCCGAACAGGCGACCGCGGAGGCTACCGCGGCCGAGCCCGCGACCGCTGAGCCTTCAGCCGATGAGCCGGCCACGGAGCCGGAGACAGCCGAAGAGCCCAAGCCGTAAGCCTCCTAGCCCGGATCGGCAAATGTTATAATGTGATTGGGAGTCTGCCCGTATCCCAATTCCATCGTAGAAGCGGAGGTTCGAATATGAGTTACCTTGTTCCGATGGTTGTGGAGCAGACTGGGAGAGGCGAACGGGCCTACGATATATACTCCCGGCTTTTGAAGGACCGGATAGTGTTTGTAGGAGCCCCGATTGACGATCAGATGGCCAATTTGGTTGTGGCCCAGCTTCTGTTTCTACAGGCGGAGGATCCGGATAAAGAGGTTTCCGTTTACGTGAATTCCCCCGGCGGGTCAGTTTCCGCCGGTTTAGCGATTTACGACACCATGCAGCACATTAAGCCTCCCGTCTCTACCATATGCGTCGGGTTGGCCGCAAGCATGGCTGCGGTAATCCTGGCCGGAGGCACCAAGGGTAGGAGATTCTGCCTGCCCAACGCCAAGACCTTGATTCATCAGCCTCTTGGCGGAGCTCAAGGCCAGGCTACCGATGTGGAGATCGCGGCCAGGGAGATCCTGCGTACCAAAGATCTAATTAACAAGATACTGGCTAAGCACACAGGGCAACCTCTAGAGAGGGTCGCGAGAGACACAGAGCGCGACTACTGGATGGGTGCCGAGGAGTCCAAGGCTTATGGTCTGGTTGACGATATCCTTGTCCCGGGCCCCAAAGCGACAAAATAGCTGAGGTGACAGGATGTTCAAGTTCGAGGAACAAAAGGGGCTAAAGTGCTCGTTTTGCGGCAAGTACCAGGACCAGGTTAGAAGGCTGATCGCGGGCCCCGGCGTGTACATCTGCGACGAGTGCATTGAGCTCTGCAACGAGATAATTGCCGAGGAGCTCGACGAAGAGTCGGAACAAAGCTTAAAGGATGTTCCCAAGCCTAAGGAGATCAAGGAGTTCCTCGATCAGTATGTCATAGGCCAGGAACGGGCCAAGAAAACGCTTTCGGTGGCCGTTTACAACCACTACAAGCGAGTAGGCCGCAAGGCGAAGCATGACGACGTCGAGATCCAGAAATCCAACATCGTTATGCTGGGCCCGACGGGCAGCGGAAAAACCTACTTGGCTCAATCGCTGGCTAAGTTCTTGAACGTCCCGTTTGCCATCGCCGATGCCACCACGCTGACTGAGGCCGGCTATGTAGGCGAGGATGTCGAGAACATCCTGCTGAGGTTGGTTCAGGCCGCGGACTACGACATCGAGAAGGCCGAGCGCGGTATCGTCTATATCGACGAGATCGACAAGATCGCCCGGAAGTCCGAGAATCCCTCGATAACCAGGGACGTCTCGGGCGAGGGAGTCCAGCAGGCCCTCCTTAAGATACTTGAGGGCACCATCGCCAACGTGCCTCCCATGGGAGGCCGGAAGCATCCCCACCAGGAGTTCATCCAGGTGGACACCACGGATATCCTGTTTATCTGCGGAGGCGCCTTCGAGGGGATCGAGAAGATCATCCAAAACCGCATCGGGCAGAAAGTGATGGGCTTCAGGTCGGAAGTCCGGTCCAGGTCCGACAGCAATGTCGGAGAGATACTGGCACAGATTCTTCCCCAAGACCTCTTGAAGTACGGGATGATCCCCGAGTTTGTGGGAAGAGTTCCGGTGGTGGTCACCTTGGACGCCTTGAGCGAAGACGACCTGGTGAAGATACTGGTCGAGCCGAAGAACGCGCTGGTGAAGCAGTATCAGAAGATCTTCGCGCTGGACGGAGTCACTCTGGAGTTTCAGGAAGACGCCATCCGGGCTGTGGCGCGTGAGGCGGTCAAGCGCAACACCGGCGCCCGCGGGCTTAGATCTGTCCTTGAGGACCGGATGCTTGAGGTCATGTACGACCTGCCGTCCAGAGCCGACGTGACCAAGTGCGTAATAACAAAAGAAGTGATCTTGAGCGGCTCACCCCCGGTTCTGGTCACTGCCGAACGGAAGCAGCAGAGGAAGAAGGAAGAGACCGCTTAGCGGGCTGACTAAGAAGCCTGTCTAACCGAACAGCCAAAGCCCTCCCGAACTTATGGCAAGGGAGGGCTTTTATCATGTCATCTTCCATGTCAGCTCCTCTTCCGTATTAGCTTCCTCGCCGTGGTTTTTCGAGCATGTTGGACATTTTGGCCGTGACGTGATCGAAACCGGAGCATGTCGCGGGGGACACCAAAAAGACCGCTCTAGAAAACCTCCAACCCCCCTCAGATCAGGTAAATAATCCCCCCTAAAAACGTCAAACCTAAACCCAGAAGACACCAAAGGCGCGCAAACAAGCGCAAAGCAAGGGTGAGCGTGGGTTGTTCGACTCGTCTGTGCTCGTCTACATACAGCTGTTTTTGGCCGTCGTCATGGGGATGTACTTCTGGAACTTGCTGAGGACGCAAGAGAGCCAGAAGCAGGCCATCACTAAAGAGTCCCGAAAGGAAATGGAGCGGCTAAAGGCGATGCGGGAGATCCGCCTGACCGAGCCTTTGTCCGAAAAGACCCGGCCATCCAGTCTTGAAGAGGTCATCGGGCAAGAGGACGGCATCAAGGCTCTCAAAGCGGGGCTCTGCGGTCCCAACCCCCAGCACGTGATAATCTACGGGCCTCCCGGGGTGGGGAAGACGGCGGCCGCCCGGCTCGTGCTGGAAGTAGCGAAGAAGAACCCCGCTTCGCCCTTCAAGGAAAACGCCCAGTTCATTGAGATGGATGCCACGACCGCCAGGTTTGACGAGAGGGGAATCGCGGACCCGCTTATCGGCTCAGTCCACGACCCGATCTATCAGGGGGCAGGAGCCATGGGAGTAGCCGGCATTCCCCAACCTAAAGCGGGCGCGGTTACGAAAGCCCACGGCGGGATCCTGTTCCTGGACGAGATAGGGGAGCTTCATCCGGTTCAGATGAACAAACTTCTGAAGGTACTCGAGGACAGGAAGGTCTTGCTCGAGAGCGCCTATTATTCAAGGGAAGACACAAACATACCCGCGCATATCCACGACATCTTCACCAACGGCTATCCGGCGGACTTCCGCCTGGTTGGGGCGACAACCAAGTCTCCCCAGGACATTCCGCCCGCGCTCCGGTCCCGTTGCCTCGAAGTGTTTTTCCGGACCCTCACTCGTGAGGAGATAGGCATCATCGCGAGAAACGCCGCCAAGAAAGCTGGAGCGCTCATCGATGACGACGCCATCGAGCTAATCCAGAAATACGCCGACAACGGCCGGGACGCGGTGAACCTAGTGCAGCTGGGGGCAGGCCTGATCCTCGTAGACGGGAAGAAATCCATATCGCGGGAAGACATTGAGTGGATAGTGTCTCAGGGACATCACTCTCCGAGGGTGGGCACCGTTCCGAGAGATATGCCTGCTGTCGGGGCTGCCCTGGGGCTGGCGGTTTTTGGCCCCGGGACCGCCTGCGTAATCGACGTGGAGACCGAAGTCCTGGAACCCATGGAATCCAGGCGAGGCGAGATCACCGTGACCGGAATAATCGAAGAAGAGGAAATGGGAAAAGGGAACCATATCCTAAGAAGAAAGAGTATGGTAATGTCCTCGGTAGAGACCGTCCGTACGGCGCTGTCGACCCAGCTGGACCTCAGGCCTCACGCCTACGACATCCACGTGAACTTCCCGGGAGGGACTCCGGTGGACGGGCCGTCGGCGGGGCTTGCCATCGCGGTGAGCATGTACTCGGCCATGACTAAGAAGCCGGTTCCGCCCGGAGTGGCTTTTACCGGTGAAATCTCCATCCACGGCGAGGTAAGGCCGGTGGGAGGAGTGGACCAGAAACTGAACGCGGCCGAAGAATGCCGGTTGAAAAGAGTGTTCATACCCCAAGGCAACTGGCAGGAGCGATACGCGCGACGCCAGGTGGAAGTGGTTCCCGTAACTCACCTGAGCGAGGTAATCTACACTGTATCGGATGGCGTGTAGCGCGGCGTTATAGGTCCCCGTTCTCAAAATAGCCCTTTCCAGAGACCCGCCTTCAGAGCCAAATGCCCCTTGAGCAGGATGTATGTTGGGACAAGCCCATCCTTTGGCAGGCCCCCCCCTGCAGGACTTGTGATTTGTTTAATAGAATTACTGCTAAGCGTTCTTCTTAGCCATGTCACTTTGGATTTTTCGCCTAATATGATATGGCTGGGACCTTGAGAGGAGAATGCGGGAGGTGCGTCTAGTGAGCTTAGCCAAGAAAGAGAAAAAGTCCTACCCGCTCTTGCCCCTCCGGAATCAGCTGGTGTTCCCAGGTACCACCCAGACTTTGGAGGTGGGCCGAGCCCGATCCGTCAAGGCGGTCGAAATGGCGCAGGCAGGTTCGATGCGTATCGTGTTGTGTCCCCAGAAGGACAACGATATCGTCGATCCCATGCCGGCTGAAATATCGTCTTTAGGGACCCTTAGCGTCATTAAGGAAGCGGCCAGGACGGCCGCAGGACACCTGCGCATAGTTGTCGAGGGTATAGCACGAGTTAGAGTATTGACTTATATCGCCAATGAGCCGTCTTATTTCGTAAACGTCGAGGAGCTCGTGGAAGAGACCGTGGACCTCTCTGAGGTCGACCGGATAACCAAGCCCTTGATGGAGCAGTACGAGGAGTACGTGCGCGCCACCAAGAAGGTGCCCGCGGAGACCCTGATCACTATCGCCACTCTAACCGATCCGGGTCAGCTGTGCGATTTCATAGCCAGCCACGTACCCTTGTCCCACGCCGATAAGATGCAGCTCCTTGAGACCATCCCGGTGAAGGAAAGGATCGACAAGTTGATCATCTTCCTTTCCAAGGAAATCGAGATGGTCAGCCTGGAGAAGAAGATAAACCGGCGGGTCAGAGAGCAGATAGAACGCAGCCAAAAAGAGTACTGGCTGCGGGAGCAGATGAAGGCGATCCAAAAGGAGCTTGGCGACCGCGACGATATCCTGAGCGAAGCCGACGAGTTCCGGAAGAAAGTCGAAAAAGCGGGCTTGACCGGCGATGCCAGGGAGCGCGCCATGAGGGAGATCGACCGGCTGGAGAAGATGCCTCAGGCATCCGCCGAAGCGGTCGTGGTGCGGACTTACCTGGAGTGGCTCGTGTCTCTACCTTGGGGGATCTTGACCGAGGATAGGTTGGATATTCTCCAGGCCCAAAAGATACTGGATGAAGACCATTACGGTTTGGCCGAAGTGAAGGAAAGGATCTTGGAGTATCTCGCCATAAGGAAGCTTGTGGAGAAGCCCAAGGGCCCCATCCTTTGCCTGGTTGGACCGCCCGGAGTGGGCAAGACGTCGCTTGCCAAGTCAATCGCCCGGGCGCTTGGAAGGAAGTTCGTGAGGATTTCCTTGGGCGGAGTCAGGGACGAAGCTGAAGTCCGCGGCCACCGCCGCACTTACATTGGGGCTTTGCCCGGACGCATTATCCAAGGGATCCGGACAGCGGGCTCGAGGAACCCCGTATTCCTCATGGACGAAATCGACAAGCTGGCGTCGGACTTTAGGGGAGACCCGGCGGCGGCGTTGCTTGAGGTCCTAGACCCTGAGCAGAACAGCACTTTTTCCGACCATTATCTCGAGATTCCTTTCGATCTCTCGAGAGTGATGTTCATTACTACAGCTAACTCGACCCATACCATCCCGAGGCCTCTTCTGGACAGGATGGAACTCATCACCCTCCCCGGCTACACCGAGGAAGAGAAGATGCAGATCGGAATGCAGTTCCTGATCCCGAAGGAGCTTAAGGAGCACGGGTTGAAGCCCTCTGACCTCATGATCGGCAAAGACGCGTTGAGGAGTATCATAAGGGACTATACCCGTGAGGCGGGCGTGCGCAACCTGGAGAGGCAAATCGCTACCGTATGCAGGAAGACTGCTAAGGACTTGGTTTCCGGGAAGAGGAAGAAGGTGCGCGTCACCCCCAAGAACTTGAGTAAGTATCTCGGAGCACCCAGGTTCCACTACGGACACGCGGAAAAGGACGACCAGGTGGGAGTGGCTACCGCCCTCGCGGTTACCGACGTCGGCGGCGACGTGATGTCGGTGGAGGTAAGCGTAGTGAAGGGGAAGGGAAGCCTTACTCTGACCGGCCAGCTCGGGGACGTTATGAAGGAGTCGGCGCAGGCGGGACTCAGCTATCTTAGGTCTAGGGCTTTTGAACTGGGATTGCCCGAGACCTTCTACGAGACGACAGATATTCACGTCCACATCCCCGAAGGAGCCATCCCCAAGGACGGCCCGTCGGCGGGGATCACCATGACGTGCGCTATAGCGTCGGCGCTGACTAACCGTCCCGTGAGGCACGACCTCGCAATGACGGGAGAGGTGACCCTCAGGGGCAGGGTGCTTCCCATCGGCGGCGTGAAGGAAAAGGTCCTAGCCGCTCACCGCTCGGGCATCACCAACATCATCTTGCCGACGGAGAACAAGAAAGACCTTGAGGAAGTGCCTCAGAACATTAGGGACGAGATCACGGTTATATTCGTGGACCATATGGACGAGGTGTTGGCCACAGCTCTGGTGAAGGATGCCAAGGAGGAAGCCAAGGAAGACATGGTTCCAATCCCCTGTGTGGGTGAGGCCAAGGGCCAGGCGGTTTCCATCACGGAAGTCCATTCTTGAGCGAAGCTTACTTGTTAGTGCTAATCTGACTAGGTGTAGAGATCACCTGTCGAAACATCCGAAGTAGCGGTTAACGCGGTTGCGAGAACAGGTGAAGAAATAGCGGTTATGCTGGGGCTTTGGGCCCCTCGGATATCATCCCGGCGACGTCCATCGCCGGGATGTATTCTTGTTGACGAGCATATGGGGGCGTGCAATAATCACTTGCAGTCACGTGCCCCTAGTAGCGCTACTAATCGTGTTCGTGGTAGCGGGCCTAGTAGCGGGACGCGACAAAGCGGAATTGTTGGTCGGTAAGAAGTTTTGGTCGATCGGCCGATAGTCGCATGCCCAAAGGAGGAACTTACCGGGATGGCCGTGGTTGGGGTCATGTACAACCTAAAGGGAGACCCCCCTGAGGAGGGCGAACCTCCGGACCTGGGGGCAGAACTGGATTCAGAGTCAACGGTGCTGGCCGTGGCTTCAGCGCTTAAGGCGTTTGGCCACGACGTTTGTTTGATCGAAGGAAATGACGCCTCACTAAGTGAACTCCGCGCAAGGTCTCTGGACATCGTCTTCAACATGTGTGAAGGGGTCCGGGGCGAATCTAGAGAGAGCCACATCCCCGCGGTATTAGAAATGCTAGGTATTCCCTATACGGGTTCCGGGGTGCTGTCGTTGGCGATTACGCTGGATAAGCCCATGACCAAGAAAGTGTTGGCTTACCACGGCATACCCACGGCGAAGTTTAGGGTTTTCGCCTCGGAGAACGAGATTGACCTTCAGGGCTTGGAGTATCCCGTGTTCGTGAAGCCCTCCCACGAGGGGTCCAGCATGGGGGTGTCGCCCAGTTCCTTCTGCGCCCAGCCTCTCGACCTGGCTCGTGAGGCCCGAAGACTTCTGAAACTGTACAGTGAGCCTGTCTTGGTTGAGGAGTTTCTGCCCGGCCGTGAATTCACCGTCGGTATTATCGGCAATAAGAACCCTCTGGTCTTCCCGATCATGGAGATCAACTTCGACCTGGTCCCTGAAGACCACGGAAAGATGTATTCTCGACAGTTCAAGACTGATTGGTGCGATGAGGCGTACTTCAGTTGTCCAGCCCAGGTTTCACCGGAGCTGGAGCAGGCGTTGAAGGACATCGCTCTAAGGACTTACCGGGCGCTCGACTGCAGGGACCTTGCCCGGGTTGACATCAGGCTCGACAGGAACGGTGTGCCCAACGTTATGGAGATCAACCCGCTTCCGGGCCTGACTCCCGGCTACTCGGACTATCCGCGACTCGCCGAAAAAGGCGGCTGGACTTACGAGGAGCTAATCAATGGTATTCTGGCGTGCGCTTTGAAGAGGTACAATCTTCTTCACCTCATGCCACCGAGGTCTTGCCGGCAGATAGCCTAGTTTAGCAGGTTCTCTGCGGACGGCAGCGGATAGCTGCACCGGCAGTGGTTGGCGGGTATGCGCAGGGACTTGCAGCCATCCGCGGGTGTCTGCAGGCATCTGCCGGCGCTAAGGATTGCAGGTTACGAGCATCGCATATCGCGTGGCCGCGGCTCTCGAATGTAGGGAGTCGCGGCTTTTCTGTTGCCTTCATACTTAGTAGGTGCTTCTAGGGTTGCCGATGTTTACATCCCGAGCTAGAAAGGGAATTCTTGACCGCCGTTGAATCTGTAGAAATTGTGGCTTTGCATAATCCCTGGTACAGGGCACTTTTCGATTGAGAAGAGGCGTGTTCTTGTGGCTTGTGTAGCGGACATCAGGCAATCAGTTATTCGCGGTTCGAGGATTAGCTTGCGCCCGGTGAGAGACAGCGACATCCAGACGTTGTTTAGATGGGACTCTGACGAAGAGATAGCCAAGTGGGCCGGCAAGAAATTCAAGACCGAGGAAGACGCCAAGGACTGGTACCTGTCCGTCCATCACCTGCAGAAACGAAGCTGGATCATAGAAACTACTGACGGAAACCCGATCGGTGAGGTTGAAGTGACCAACATCTCCTGGAGGTTACATACGGGAGAAATCAGGATAGTCATCGGCGAGAAGTCCATGTGGAATCAAGGCCTGGGGGAGGACGCGATTCGGACGTGCCTCTCCGAGTTGTTCGGCTCAACATCGCTTAAGGAGGTTTTTCTGAAAGTCGACAGCCGGAACCTTCGCGCCTTAAGGTGCTACCAGAAGGTCGGCTTTAGGACCGAAGGGAAGGTTAAGCTCCTCGGAGATGAGGACAAGCCTCGCTCCATCTTGCTCATGAGGATAGCCAGGGAGGACTTACTCCACGGTGGGGCGAAAGGTGCATACGGAACCTAATGACCGAAGCCTCATGACAGGGGAGGTTATACCCGTGAAGTCTCAGGATGTAATCAAGAAAGCAGTAGAGATGGAAGAAAAGGGACGCCTGACTTACTTGGCTCAAGCTGAAGCCGCCACCGATCCGCTGTTGAAAGCGTTTTTGCTGGAGATGGCTAGCGACGAGGAGCGTCACCGCGAATGGTTTAAAGGTCTGCTTGAGGGGATGTCGGACGAGATTCTCAAATCGGCCGGAAACTATCCTTCGATCGAGACCAGGATGATGAAACACTTCCAGCGTGAGGCCGCCAAGGAGTGCGAGTCGGCGTTCAGCGCTCACGAAGCCGCTCTCCAGATAGCCATGGACCTGGAAAAAGCGAGCTACGACTTCTACACCGAGCTTTGGCAGAACGCCGAGTCTGAAGCGGACCGCAAGCTGTTCGATCTGGTGCGGCGGGAAGAGTACGACCATATGGTCGGAATTGAGAACATATTGTACTACCTGACGAAGACCGGCATGTGGATGGACAAGGAAGAGAGCAAGCGCTGGAACTGGATGGTGTAATTGTCCTGAGGCTCTCGCGGCGGGAGACGTCGGCGGCAGACTGTGACTTGGCTTAGGGTCCTGTCGAAGGCCTAGCGCCGCTGTTCTCCGGCAGTCGCATGGTTGTTTCACCACAGCCTGAACAGCCTGAAAAGGGCTCAAAGCGAGAGCATCCGGGAGATACCCGGATGCTCTTGTTAACCCTGGGACTTAAGGCGTTCCTACTGCTTAAGATTGTGTGAACATCGTCCTAGGATCGATTCACGTCAAGGGAGAGCTACGACGATTTCCACAATCCATGAAGGTTGCAGTATTCCCTGGCCTTCAGTCCTTCGGGAGAACATGCGAAAAACGCCTCGGGGGCTTCACCGGGCTTGAGGAACTTCCTGAAGACTTCGCCCTTATCAGTCTGAACCTCAATCCACTGGATGTAGTGGTTCTCAGCCATCGGGTGAGCCACGCTGCCTACAGAAACCTTCACTCCGCCCTCGACGGCCTCAATTACCGGGACGTGCTTCTCTGAGCCGGTATCCACGGTCCTTTCCTCTAGGAGCGTCATCGGCTGACCGCAGCAGACGAGCGTTCCTCCTCCGCTATGTAAGACGACCACAATATTACCGCAGATGTCGCACTTGTAGACCTCGTTCAGTTTCGCCACCTTCGTATCCCCCTTTTCAGATATCTGTTAAGACTAATCTACCACACCTTGCCATGTCTGGCAGTGTAAACAGCCGGGTTTTGTCCGGGTGAGGGTGTCCATGGTTGACGACTGCTTCAGCCATAGTCGTCAGTTACTGGGGACTCCGAGGCCGAGTCGTCAACTGCTGATGACTTCTTGCGGTGAAGGCGTTTCTGGTTGACGACTGCCCCGGGCACAGTCGTCAGCACTTGGGGACTCCCCGCCTCGCACTCGTCGTCAGGATGGTCCTTCCGCCGCATCGGTCGCGGAATGCTTCAGATTGAGGCGTAGGTCGGCGGGGTATGGTTCATTTTGTGGCGTATCGGCAAGGGATGTGCTTCAAATCGAAGCGTAACAGAGATGCGCTTGATATCGTGGCATGACCTCAACATAACCTCAGCATAGCCCTAGCTACACGGCTTTCTGCGGCGGCTCAACCGAAAAGGAACAATAGGCCTGAGAATCAGCTACCGACTTCGTACGAAGCGCCTTCGCGCGCGATTTCTACATTGGGGAAGACCTCTGCGCACTCCTTCTTAAGCAGGGATTCGTCAGTAAACGGCCACAGGTGTGTCAGCAGCAGCCGCTTAGCCCCGGCTTCTTTCGCGACCATGCCTGCCTGTTTGCCGGTGCAATGGGCGGCTTCAATCATGGCTTTTTCCGCTTCGGTTCCGGCAGCTTCACACAGGAACAGGTCAGCCCCGGAAGCAGCATCTATCAGGTCCTGGCACGGAGTGGAGTCACCCGAGTACGCGAAGATTCCGCTTTCGTCTTCAAATCGCATCGCATGCGACCTCAAAGGATGATTCCCAAGGAAAAAGTCCACTTTGATTCCGCCTAATGATATGGAGTCTCCGGGCGCTACAGGAACGACACTCATCGCTTCCTTGTAGTTGAGGTAGGAGAACTCCTGTTCCGGCTCGTTGGGCGCGTACACCGTCACCTTGGAAGGTAGGCGGGAGTCCCTTGGAGCGGCAGCGGCGGCGTATCTTAGCACCAAAGCGTCGCCAATGTGGTCGAAGTGAAGGTGGGAAAGGATGACGACATCGATCTTTGACAGCGGGCCTACGTACTCCTGAAACTTGGCCAGCGCACCGGGACCGCAATCCACGAGTATCCCGGTACCTTTGGACTCGACCCAGTATGAGAGGCATGCGCCTCCGACAGGAGGAAACGGTGAGTACTTTCCCAGGATGGTGACCTTCATAGCCAGCACCTCGTGCAGGAGGATCGTGCGGGTCTGCCAATCTGCTAATAAAATGGTGGGGGCTACAGGATTTGAACCTGTGACCTCACGGATGTGAACCGTGCGCTCCGCCGCTGAGCTAAGCCCCCACGGACAACGTGCAGAGACTATGATAGCAGAGAAACCAAACCGGAGCAAGGGAATTACCTCAAGTGACGCTCCCCGCAGGGTATCACTTCCAGTTCGCGTTTTCCCCTATCTAGCAGGACTTTTCGTGTTCCGTATTTAACTGATACCGCATAGGTATGGGGAGAAGGAGATGCTTCGTATTGCCTTGGTACGCTCACTACAGGGCTCTATCCGCGTTTGCCCTTTTTGTCGTGGTTGTGTTGGTGGCCGTGCGGATATACCCCATCATGGTGTTGGACGCGACTGACACCGGGAGACTACTCGGATATGAGGCGCAGGTAAGTGAAGTCGGGCGAAAGGACGCCCAGGAGCAGGGCGAACCAGGCGTACAAGAGGAAGGCAACGAGGGCGATCCCCATCAAGATCCCGGTCAGATAGTAACCGCGCCGGCCTCAGAAATCGAATGGCTGATTAGCTGTCAACTTCCCAACGGGGCAATTGCTCAGACGCCCGACGGCGTACTGGTAATCCCGTACTTTGCTAATTTGGCCGCGAGGCAACTCGCGGAGGTTGAACCGGAGCGGTGCGCGGTGTATATGGACTGGTACATCGCCAACCTGAACATGCCCGACCGCTGGGGGCTATCGGGGACTATCTACGATTTCAGCGCCAGAGACGGCGAGTTGCGGTCCACTCGTAAATACGATTCCGCGGATAGCTACGCGTCCACTTTTCTCTCCTTGGTTGCCCATTACTACCGGACAACCGGTGACGCGGACTACGTTAGGAACAACAAGGACGCTATCGACATAGTGGCGGGCGTCATCTCCGCTCTTCAGGACAACGATGGTCTTGTGCGGGTGGCTCCCAACAGCGGAACCAAGTACCTTATGGACAACGCCGAAAACTATAGAGGACTCATGGACTGGGCGGATACTTTGGATTCCTTGGGATTCTCTGATGAGGCGGACCAGTACAGGCTTATGGCCGATAATATCAAACAGGGGATCGAGACAGTCCTGAAGCGTTCCGGGGGAGACGACTACGCATGGTCATACAGCTGGCTCGGAAAGCGATACCCAAGGCGCGGCAAGTGGTATCCCGACGCCGTCAGCCAGGTTTTCTTGATATCCTGCGGTTTGATACCGCCCGATGACACACGGGCGCAGGTAATTTGGGATAGGTTCAACCAGGATTTCCCCAGGTGGGAGCTAGGAGAAACAGACGATGACTTCCCTTGGGCCGAGATGGCCGTTGCCTCAGTGATGATGAATGACCTTGACAGGGCAAACCGCTTCCTGGAGTGGGTCGCCGCGGAGTACGCGGAAAGACAATACCCGTGGCATGTGCTGGAGTCTTCAAACCGCGTCAAAGTGGAGAGCATGCTGCAGAGCCCACCCTGAGCTTTGGCTTTGAGTCTTGGGCTTTGAGCCTTCCACTTTGAGCTTGAGCCTTATCCCTCGCTTGGAGGCTTCCACTCACAGGGGTTATTCGGGGGGTCTCAGCTTCCCCAGCACAGCTCCCATGCAAAACTCCCATGCAAAACTACCATGCAAAGCTACCATGCACAGCCACCATGCATAGCTGACATGCGTGTCCCACGGGTCACCGGCTGTCTTAGCCCTGCGCCTGCGTTTCGTCCCCGGCCGCGCGCTTAAGGCTTGTCGACAACGGAAGGAGCGCTATCAAGGAGATTAGGGCGGCCAGCCCCATGCCCCAGCGGAGCCCGAACCGGTCTCCCGCCATGCCGATCAGGGGGAAGACGACCATCATCCAGACGCTGAAGAGCATTCCCGACGACGACAAGACCGTTGCCCTATTGTGCGAGCCGGTCCGAGCGTTCACGGCGTGGGACATTATGGGGTAGGCTGTCTCCACCACTACCGTGAGCCCGAGGTAGACAGCTATCAACAAAGCTCTCCAGCCCCAGTTCAGGTGGGCCGGGACCATCGCGAGGATTCCGACTACGAACGGCACTGTCATTCCGCCCATTATCACCGGAGGGATCTGCCCGAACCTGTTTTCTATCTTGTACGCGTACCTGGTAGGGACGACCGCGAGGAGGTTTCCGAGCGTCCCCGCGATTCCGACCAGTCCTATCGGGACCAAAGACTCCTCAAGCAGTGATTGTCCGTACATATGGACAGACGCGCTCAAGGCGCTCGCCACTCCCCAGAGCATCAAGATTCCTCTCAGGACGGGTGCTCTTAAGGTAGTGAGAAGGTCTTTTACATCGTTTCCAAGCGCGCTCAAAACGCCGGAAGAGCGTTTCATCGCCCTGCGGGCCGACAGGTCCTCGGGCAGGAACAGGGATACTATCGCCGCGCAAATATCCACACAGATGCTCACGGCGTAACACAAAGCCAACGAGTACCTGCTGGCCAGGATAGAGGCGCCGATTCCCGAGGCCGCGGTACCGATCAGATAGACCGAATTAACGTCCCCGAAGATCTTGCCGAAGTCCCCCCGGCGTTCTTCGGGAAGCGAGTCGTACACCAGCGCCTCAAAGGCGCCTGAATGGCAGGTGTATGAGATGGCGTTGAGGGCGAAAGCCACGGCTATCCATGCCGGATTCCGGGCGCTCACATTGATGAGGGCCGACAAGGCGCACAGCGCGCGGCCTACGGCCAGACTGACTTTGCGGCCCCACCTGTCGGCGATAAGCCCGGTTGGCATCTCGCACAGTAGAGAAGATACGTGGAAGACCGTCTCCATCAGCCCGATGGCGGCGTAGGAGAGCCCTCTTGAGCGCAGGAAAACCACCCAGAACACTTCCGTGAAGCGCAGGGAAAAAAGGGCCATGTATATTCGAGGTCCGGTTAGGCTTACGCCTTTGTCTTTGTTCACCGGCTCATTGTATCATCTAAGCCGCTAAATCAGTACTTCCGCTGAGCTGATTTCCTTGTACAACTCCGGGAGCCGGTCCCGGTACACGTCAGTCCCCCAGACAACCTGCTTCACGCGCGAGACCGCCGCGGAAGCCTGGGCCAGAATCCCCTGCTTCGTGCCGGGGAAGGTCTCCGCCAGGATGCGTCCGTCGGGAGAGGCTATCAGGCTGTTCCTTTCGTCACGGGACGAGCAGTTGGCGAAAGCCACGTAAACCCTGTTTTCCATTGCCCGCGTCAGTGCGATGGACCTCTCATGCCCGGTGCCCAGGTCGCCCAGCCAGGCAATCACGTCCGCTCCTCTCAAGAAGAGGGACCTGGCCACTTCTGGCACAAGGCCTTCTTTTCCTCTCATGAACCCGACGCGGAGCGCTCCTACCTCCAGGAGGTCTGAAGATAGGGTGAAGGCGCGCTCGCCGAAGTCCAAGGGTCCTAAGACCAAAGCCGCCTGGTTTCTGCCCGCGGTCAAAGCGATATAAGCGTTAAACCGCCTCGCTATGGGAGCGAAAGCGTTCCTTATCAGGGACAGGGAATCTCTTACCGCGGCGCAAGCAGAGTCGGGAAGGATAACCAGCGAAGCCCCCTGTTCGCACAAGCGTTCTGCCAGATAGGAGCCGCTTTCAAGGTACTCTTTGAGGGAGATGTCCCTGTCGAGCTGGACAACGCCCACCATGCCGGTTTCCTTGCCGGGAACGACGGGATCCCGCAGGACCTTGGCCAGCGGAACGTCTTCGTTTGGCCTGTCCAATAACGAGAAACTCTCATGGAAGCATTCTTTTCGAAGATTCATGGCTTGCGTGCGGTGTTCCCGGCGCACGTCCGCCTCGATGAGTATGATTTCTTCCCGGTCCGGCGAGCCTTTCACAACGATTTCTCCGGTGGGCGATACTCCGATACTCTGCCCGCAATAGACCACCGTGTCCGTCTCGCGTCCCACCTTGTTGGCGCAGAAGTACCAGACGCCGTTTTCCACTGCACGGGCGGGTATCATGCAGTCCACTTGCGGATTTCGAAGCGACCCGGCGTCTCTTCCGGAGGTCACCCAATTGGTGGGGTCGATGATTATCTCGGCCCCTTTCAAGGCTAGCACCCTGCTTATCTCCGGAAGCCGCCCGTCGGCGCACACTATCATCCCGATGTTGCCTATGTCGGTCTGAAACACCCGGAACTCGTCGCCGCGAGAGAACCACCGCCTGTCGAAGTGCCACAGGAAGGTTTTTCTCGCCGTCCCTACCAGCGTTCCGTTCCTGTCAATCAGAAACGCCGAGTTGTACAACTTGTCCCCTTGAGCCTCAGCAAGACCCACACAGATGTAGACTCCGTGTCTTTGAGCGATCATCCTGAACCTAGAAAGCGCGTCACGCCAGCCTAAGACGTTTTGTCGAGGATCTCCCCCCAAGCCCAAGTAGTACCCCGGATAGCTGCACTCGGGAAGCACTATGAGGTCAGGTTTTGACCTGGCCGCCTGGTCTACGAGGGCTAGGGTGTTCGCCAGACCCTCCTGGGAGTGATCCACGTCGTAGGCTCTGTGTTGGACCAGAGCCACAGTAAGCCTCATGGGCGGGTCACCCTTTCGTGAAGTACGTCATGGAGAACGCTGCAGCAGGTAGACTCCGAGGACGGTGAGGACCGCTCCCAGACCCTTCCCCCAAGTCATCCTGCTCCCTAATAGTACAACAGATAGGAGGACAGCGATCAGGGGATACGACGCGGTTATGGGCACAACGTTGGACACGTCGCCGAGTTTTAGCGCCTGGAACAGGGCAAAGTGGGCGATAACCGACGCGACGCCGCCTTCGAAAAGCAAGAGCATGTAGGTCTTGGTATCGAGCCTGGACAGCCTTTCTCCCACGTCGCCCCGGAGAGTCGCCCAGACAACAAGGACGACGAACACAGCGGTGCTCCTTATCAAGAGGGCAGTGAGAGGGTCGGGTTTTTCCAGTCCCAGTTTGGCGAAAATGGGCCCGAGACCCCAAAACAAAGCGGCCGCTAGGGCCCAGTACAACCACGACATGAGACCACGCTCCCTGGATTAGCCTTGGCTCCCGTACAGTATATCCGCAGGGAAGCTCGTACTTGTGGAGCTTCGAAGGAATACTCGCACGGGTGTGGAAACAAGAGCCTTGACAGCGGCTTGGAGGAAGGAGTTTTGGCGATGGAGACTCAGAAAGGTTATTGTTTGGACCCGGGGCTTGCCGGCGAAGGCAAGAGGCGCATAGAGTGGGCCGACGGGCAGATGAAAGTCCTTAAGGGCATCAGGGAAGAATGGGCGCTCAGGAAGGACAAGCCCCTCGCGGGGCTGCGCGTGGGAGCATGCCTCCACGTGACCACTGAAACCGCCAACTTGATGCGGACTCTGGTGGCGGGAGGAGCTACGGTGGCCTTGGCAGCGTCCAACCCGCTCAGCACTCAAGATGACGTGGCAGCCGCCCTTAACGAGGTTTACGGGGTGCCGACCTATGCCGTGCGCGGCGAAGACAGCGAGACGTATTACCGTTGCATCGCGCAGGTGCTGGATACGCGGCCTCACATAGTGCTGGACGACGGCGCCGACCTGGTGAACATGCTTCACGAAGAGCGCCGCGAGCTGATCCCGGATATCATAGGGGGCGCGGAAGAAACCACGACAGGTGTGAACAGGCTGAAAGCCATGGCGGAAGCAGGGCAACTGGCTTTCCCGGTCATCGCGGTGAACGACGCCGACACGAAGCACCTGTTTGACAACCGCTACGGGACAGGGCAATCCACCATAGACGGTATATTGCGGGCAACCAATTATCTCATCGCCGGCACCGTGTTCGTGGTCGCGGGATACGGATGGTGCGGCAGGGGGATCGCGTCCAGGGCGAGAGGCATGGGCGCTGATGTTATCGTGACCGAAGTCGACCCGGTCAGGGCGCTAGAAGCTCTCATGGACGGATACCGGGTAATGCCCATGTCAGAGGCAGCCAAGCTGGGCGACATCTTTGTTACCGCTACGGGCGGGCTCCACGCCATAGGAGGGACTCACTTCCACCTGATGAAGGATGGGGCCATCTTGGCCAACGCCGGCCACTTCAACGTCGAGATCGACATATCCGCTCTTGAGATGGTGGCGCAGGGCCCGACCGATGTTAGGGAAAATGTCCAGGAGTACGTCATGCCGGACGGGAGGAAGATACGGCTACTGGCGGAGGGACGACTGGTGAACCTGTCCGCGGCCGAGGGACATCCTGCCGCGGTGATGGACATGAGCTTCGCCAACCAGGCCTTGGTCGTCGAGTGGCTTTACAGCCGGCCCGACTTGAAACCGGGCGTGTATAAGGTTCCGGAACACATCGACCGCGCGGTGGCTTCGCGAAAGCTGGCGGCCATGGGCGTGAGCATTGATTCCCTTTCTGACGAGCAACTGGAGTACATAAAGGGGTTTAGCAGGGGAACCTAGGTTTCCGACCCGTCGCCTGGGTTCGCCGGACCTTTCCGGAGCCCCTGGGGCTCCCTGAAGTTGCCTGGGCTTTCTACGCATCCTACGCCGCGTTCCCGTTACCCTTTGGGGAACGCGGCGTATATATGCCCGGATACGCGTTCCGGGAGGTCTCGCGCCATGAAAAAGGTAGGGGTTGGCAAGTTCACGTTAGGAGCCGTCCTCATTATTCTGGGACTGGCTTTTGCGCTTCAAACCACAGGTACGAACTCAAGAGCGGTCCAAACCGTTCTTAACTACTGGCCTGTTGTTTTCATTATGCTTGGAGTCGAGTTTCTGCTGGCCGCTCGCGATAAAGAGGCCAGGACCCGCTTAAGCGTGTTGGCGGTGTTTGGGATAGCTTTTGTTATGTTCGCGGCCTGCGTCCTCAACTACGGTCCCTGGATATTTGCCGGCTGGGATTGGGGATGGGGTGCGCAGTTGTCAGAGTCTTACGTCGTCACCGTTCCGGTTAACGAAGGCGCTGAATCCCTTGAGGCCATCGATGCCATCAAGGTGACCGGATCCGGGCACGTACAGATCACCGGTTCGTCAGATTCCGCGGTCGCGGGGAATATCGAGATATCGGTCCGGGCCAGAAGCTACAGCGAGGCGAAGGAAATAGCTGAAGACTTGCGGGCGAATATCAAGAAGTCTGGGACCACTCTGATCGTAGAGGGACCCCGTCCGTCTGGGCTTTTGCAGATAGTCAGCGTTCGCGTGAACACGACATTGTCGGTTCCCGAGAATTGGGATGTGGATGTACAGTCAGCCGCCGGAGACACTGAGATAACAGGGATCAAAGGCGAGCTAAAGGTCCGGGCCTCGGCCGGGAACGTGACGCTGGACGGCCTTGCAGAGAAGGTGGATGTGCAGGTTTCGGCCGGACACTGCTGGGCAACCCTTGGCCCTGATATGCAGTCGTTCGAGGGGAACGTGAGCGCGGGCAACCTCAACCTCACGATCCCGGACGGCGTGGGGGCAATCGTAGAGGCCTCCAGCAGCGCCGGCGGTGTACAGTGCTCGCTGCCCGGGATAAGCGTGAAGAAGAGCGGCGCGAACGCCAGGGCGTCAGGGCGAATAGGTTCGGGCGCGTGTCAGGTTGACGTGCGCACCTCGGCTGGCAACGTTACTATCCGCTAGGTTCGCGCGTTCGCCGGGCGAGAGTGGATGTAAGTGGATATACAGGTGAGAACGCGTACACACCGGTGAGCACACAGACAAGACTAGAAGGGACCGGGCTTGTTTCCGGTCCCTTACATTTCCAAGGTATAATGTGGTTGGACATGCCGTGTTGGATAACCTCAAGTTGATTCGGTAGACAGGTTTTAGGAAACAGGTCAAGGAAAGGAGACGACAAAGTGGCCGACCAGAAGCATCTCGAAGAGTTTATGGAGTTCTTGTCCATACCGAGCGTAAGCGCTCTCCCCGATCACAAGGACGATATGAGGAGAGCCGCCGCCTGGCTCGCCGACAGGATGAAGCGGGCCGGGATCGATGGAGTCGAAATCATTGAGACCAAAGGACATCCGGTAGTGTTTGGACGCAAGGAGGCCCCGGTCGCCAACGCCCCGACGGTCTTGATTTACGGCCACTACGACACTCAGCCCGCGGATCCGCTGAACGAGTGGGTTTCTGAACCGTTCAAGCCGGAAATCAGAGACGGGAAGATCTACGCGAGGGGCTCCTCCGACGACAAGGGAGGCGTTTTCCCGGCGATCCTGGCCGCTGAGGAAGTCATCGGCCGGGGTGAACTCACGGTCAACCTGGAATTCCTCTTCGAGGGCGAGGAAGAGATAGGCAGCCCCAACCTCAAAGAACTCCTTATCGCGCGAAAGGAAGACTTCAAGTCCGACCTGGTCGTCTCGGTGGACGGCGGCATGTACTCCGTGGATACCCCGTCGCTCACGGTAGGATGCCGGGGGCTAGCCGCTGTGCAGATAGAGGTGACCGGGCCGCGAACCGATATCCACTCGGGTCAGGGCGGCAACATTGCCAACCCGATTCAGGCCTTGGCCCAGATCCTGGCCGGCATGAAGGGTCCTGACGGCACTATCCTCATCGAGGGCTTCTATGAGGATGTCGCCGAACCGAGCCCCATGGAGAAAGAGGCCATGGCGACGGTGCCTTTCGACGAGGAAGCGGTCAAGGATCAAGCCGGCGTTCCGGCACTGTTTGGCGAACCTGGCTACTCTCCTGTGGAAAGAATTTGGGTGAGACCGACTCTGGACCCCAACGGAATTTGGGGCGGCTTCCAAGGCGAAGGCATAAAGACAATCATTCCGTCGAAAGCGTCGTGCAAGATTACCTGCAGGCTCGTGCCCCATCAGGAGCCCGACAAGATCTGCAAGCTCATCGAGGAGCACGTCAAGCGCAATGCCCCCACGGGAGTGACGGTTACAGTCAAGTCGTTCCCCGGAAGCTCAAGGCCATATGTGGTGCCCGGCGACCATCCGGTGCTTCCGGTCATGACCAAAGTGCTCAGGGAATTGTACGGCAAGGACCCGGTTGTGAACAGATTGGGCGGCACTCTGCCGATAGCCAGGGCCTTCCTGGACATTCTCGGCACGTATCTCGTGTTCTTTGCTATGTCCAGCCCGGATTCGGGCGCCCACGGCCCCAATGAGTTCTTCAGGGTGGAGGAGTTCGACCGTCTAAGAACAGGACTTCCGAAGCTCTGGGCGGAGCTCGGTAAGGCTCTGAAATAACCGTGTTTTGGGCTGTCCTGGTTGTCATACTGAAGGCCTTGGGATGGACATTAGGGGTCCTGGCTTTCGTAGGCCTGTTGGCGCTGGCCTTGCCGGTGAGGATACGGTTGACCGGCGAGGCCGGCGTTACCGGCCTGGATGAGCTCCCCGATGTTTTTTTGTTAGACTCGGATTTTGGTTCCGATGCCGTCGCGGTTCGCTCCGGTTCCGCTGCCGACACCGTTTCATCTGACTCCGGTCCCGTCATCAGCGTCAGCGGGCAGGGGAGACTCTACGTCAGCGTATTGGGCGGCGCGCTGGCGTTTGACGCCAACACCGATAAGGATGTCCAGCTGTGCGCCTTGGGGATCCGGTTGCGGTCTTGGAATGTTGGCATGTCCGCCAAACGCGATGCCGGAGGCCGCGCTTCCGTGAAACGAGGCGCCCCGGATGATCAAGACGCAAATGGAGAACGGCCTGTTGGCGGCGGAAATGACGGACGACACAGAAACGCTGTGAGAGAAGACCGCCGCGATTCTGAAGGCGAAAGCGGGCAGGGCAGGAGCAGAAGGCGTGGGCGCGTCACCGTGTCCCTTGGAAAGGCCGCTAGGGAAGTCCGCAAGCACCTGGCTCCAAATGTGAGAAAGAGGACCCTGGCTTTTGTCAGAGAAGTATGGCGACTACTCGACGTCAGTTTGGACGTGGACGTGGAATACGGTTTTGATGACCCGGGTTATACCGGCATGCTGTACGCTGCTTACGTGTCCATTAGGAACGCGCTGGGCCTTCAAGGTCTGAGGCTCAGGCCGGACTTCACCAAGGAGATGATTGAGGCACGCGGAGACTTGGACGTGAGGTTTAGCCCGATGTCGATTATGTGGAGTTTCGGCCGGTTTGCTTTTTCCCGAGAGATACGGCCTTTGTGGTGGAAAAGACGGCTCGGGTTCTCACACGCAAAGAATAACGCCTAGACGACATACCTCCTATGCCTTTTGGACGTAAGGGATCACAGAGCCTGCGCCGGGCCACAGGCGAGAGACAAGAAACCGGGGAGGTATTTAGAATGGATCATAAGGGTTTGCTGGACAGCATCGGTTCCAAGCTGCAGGATTTCATTTCGACAAAGACAGTAGTTGGGGAACCTATTACCGTTGGGGAAGTTACCCTCATTCCGCTTCAGACCGCTTCTTTTGGATTTGGATCGGGCGGCGGTGACTCGGGTAAGCAGGACGTAGGCGGCGGCGGTGGAGCCGGCGGAGGAGCCAGCCTTCGTCCGATCGCCGTCATCGCGGTCATCGGCAACGATGTCAGGATGTATACCGTGGGAAAGAAGGCTGCTTTGGAGGGCCTCGTCGAGTTGATCCCCGACGCATTGTCAAAGGTGAACTTCGGCAAGAGCAAGGAGAAAGGCGATAAGGACGATAAGAAGGCTGCCTCGTCCGAAGAAGACTGCTGCTGCAAGGACGAGCAAAAGGAGTAGTGACGATGGCTGATACGAGACCGGTGGTAGCGATTACCCTTGGAGATCCCGCGGGGATAGGACCGGAGATCTGCCTTAAGGCTTTGAACCGCCCCGAGGTATATGAGGCGTGTAAGCCGCTCATAGTGGGAGACGCTTCGTTCCTCAACTCCCTCTTGAAATCTGTCAAACCCATCGCGGAAAGCGGCGATAATCGTGGGGGTAGTCTGCCGCTCGCGGGTGAAGGCGTCAGGCTCGAGGCCGCGTCTTCGACCCCGGCCGGTCTTGGGAGCTTGTCGAACATACGCGGCATCCATTCGGTGAAAAGCCCCTCGGAAGGGGAGTACCGGCTGGGAACGGTCGATGTCCTAGATACTCCGGTGGAGGGCTTGGATGACCTAGAGATGGGTCAGGTCCAACCGGTCGCGGGGAAAGCGGCGGTGGAATGGATCAGGGGAGCTGTCTCCCTGGCCCTCTCAGGCGCCGCCGGTTCGATCTGCACCGCTCCTATCAACAAGGAGGCAGTGGTCTTATCCGGCTTCCAGGGTTTCCGCGGACACACCGAGTTCCTTGGCGACCTGACCGGAGTAGCCGATCCCCTGACCATGTTTGTGGTGGATTCTTTGAGGATCCTGTTCCTTACAAGGCATGTCTCTTTGGCCCAAGCCGTCCGGATGGTCACGCGCGAAAGGCTCGGAAAGTTCATCCCGCGCTGCGTTGAAGCCCTGACGGCTCTAGGGATCCCAAACCCGCGGCTAGCGGTGGCGGGATTGAACCCGCACTCTAGTGACGGCGGGCTGTTCGGCTCGGAGGAGGCTCATGAGATCGCGCCTGCCATCGAGGACGCAAGACAGAAGGGTTACAACGTGGTGGGGCCCGTCCCGGCCGATTCAGTCTTCCACCAGGCCAAGAACGGTAAGTACGACGCGGTTATCTCCCTTTACCACGACCAAGGGCACATTGCCGCAAAGACGCTGGATTTTGAGAGGACGGTCAGCCTGACACTCGGACTCCCGTTTATCAGGAGTTCGGTGGACCACGGTACCGCTTTCGACATCGCCGGGAAATGGCTGGCTTCGGAAGTGAGCATGGTAGAGGCTATACTGGTCGCAGCCAAGTACTCGAAGAAGGGCACAGAGGGCATCACGGAAGGCATTTAGTTTCCGCGAGTATCCGCGGCAACGACAAACGGATATAGGACCTGGTTCCTCAGAGTAGCTTTGGACACCCGCCTGACGTATCTAGTTACAGCGGGCTGCTGCGTGTAGAAATAGACGGGGGCCGGAGTGATCCGGCCCTTTATGTTATACGCATCCGTAAACTTGCGCCGTCCCCGACCCTTGGCCTCAACTAGCTGCATTCCGGCTTCTCCCGGTCTCTCGGCCCTCACCCGGTACTACCGGTTCTCTCCAAGCGCCCGGCTCCGCACGTACGGAAACCCCGCTGCTGGCTTTAGCCGGCCGCGCTGGCCTCTTTCGCTGCCCAAGCTACCATGGTGGCCCTGCTGCAAAGGCCAACCGCTCCGATTGCCGCCGCAGAGAGGTGACCGACCATAGCTGTGTTCACAAACCCGACTCCCATCTGTAACACACTCTCAAGGGTGACGGGCCAGACCAAGTCAACAATGGTTTTTCGGATTTCTTTCGTGGACGGTTCGGTTGTCATAATACGACCATTGTACTACACCGAATTTTGCGGTGAGTACGCAAATAGGTGCTTCGGGCTCCATGCCAGCCCTCGACCAAACAGGGAGGCGCGGCCCCCGGGGGAGGAGGGGGGGGACGCGCCACGTTACGTCAACCACTCCAAGATATGTTGACATAACAAGTATCGTTACTTGTCCGCGAGAATTAGTAGGTACCTGTCTGACACCAAGAACTCGGTGCACAGAGGGCCTAAACCGCCAACACATGGATTGTCAGGACGATAAGAATGGTGTAATATGGCTGTGCACAATTGTGTGCACATAGATGGATCTGAAGTGCGCGAGGAGCGCAAAAGCAGCAGATATCGTTTCACCATACCACTCGCGAGGACGTGATTTGCATGCAAGAACTGAACATACGCCCAAGCGGCACTGAAGGACGTACATACTCGCTCCTGGGGGTAGACGGAGCACTGTCGCTGACCCAGTCCCAGAACTCCGACCTGTTCGCCAAGTACGTAAACCCAGGGCTCAAGACTCTCCTTTCACTAGTGGGTTTTGACCGTGCGTTCACCAGGGCGCAGGGAATCGAGATTTACGATGAGGAAGGCAAACGGTATTACGACTTCCTCGGCGGCTACGGCTCGCTGCCGTTCGGCCACGCTCCCAAGGACATCCTTGAGGCCGTGGACAAAGCTAACGTCAGGCCAAACCTGCTTCAGGCCCAGATTCCGGCGTTGCAGTCGGCTTTGGCTCACGACCTGGCCGAGATCACTCCTGGCGACCTGGAGATTACCTTCTTCTCAAATAGCGGTACCGAGGCGGTGGAAGCCGCCCTCAAGCTCGCGAGAGGCGCTCAGGGCGACGGAGTGTTTGTCCACTGTGAGGGCGCTTTTCACGGAAAAACGCTGGGGTCTCTATCCGTAGGCGGGCGGGAGAAGTACAAGAAGCCGTTCATGCCGCTCCTGTCAGGCACCGTCCAAATACCTTTTGGCGACGCCGATGCTCTTGAGCAGGCTCTGAAGTCCAACAAGGTCGCGGCCTTCATCGTCGAGCCGATACAAGGAGAGGGCGGAGTCATGGTCCCGCCTGAAGGATACCTCAAGAAAGCACGTGAGCTAACCAGCAGGTACGGAGCTCTTCTGATTCTGGACGAGGTCCAGACCGGGTTCGGGCGGACGGGGAAGATGTTCGCATGCGAACACGAAGACGTCGTTCCCGACATCATTTGCCTCGCCAAAGCCCTCGGCGGCGGTGTTATGCCCATAGGAGCCACGGTGGCAACCAGGAAGGTCTGGGAAAAGGCGTACGGAGGACTCTCCAGGGCCATCCTTCACACTTCCACCTTTGGTGGAGGAGCGAGAGCGTGCGCCGCGGGGTTGGCCTCCATTCAGAAACTGGTGAACGAGAATCTTCCCGCTCATGCCGCCGAGATGGGCGAGTACTTCATGGCAGGTCTCAGGACGCTTCAATCCCGATTCAAGACCATCGAAGAAGTGAGGGGCAAGGGGCTCCTAATAGGACTTGAGTTCAAGAAACCGGTAGGAGGTATTTTGGACGTCTTGACGGCGGGAGCCATCAACAAGGTGTCCGAGGAGTACTTCGCGGCTCTTGTCGCCGGGGAACTGGTGAAGAAACACGGGATCATAACCGCGTACACGTTGAACAACCCCAACGTAATGCGGCTGGAACCGCCTCTTACCGTCCAGAAGGAACACATAGACTACGTGCTCAACGCTCTCGAGCATATCCTTGCCGGGAACAGGGGATTCTTCAGCCTTGCCGTATCCGCCTTAAGGCGGTAGCGAGCGGCTGTGGCGGTCTCACTGAGGCCTTGTGTACATCGGGGGCCGCGGCATCGTCTGCGGCGTCGGGGGCCGGAAGCCGTGCATTGCTTTGTACGGTAGAAGGATTTTTCTCTCCAAAAGGGAAGGTTATGCCAGTGTGGTTTCAAACAACTGACTAACTAACCCGAAAGGAGGAAGGCGCCGGCCCTCCGGTTAGCGCAGCCGATCCGGAGGGGCGCCAAGCGCAAGTGGTCACTTCGCCGTCTGAATACCTGGGTTTTAGACCCGGTGACGACAGGAAACTTGCAAGTTGGGACGAGATCACCGGTTATTTCAAGAAGCTGACTCAGGGCAGCAATAGAATACGCTGGTTTGACATGGGCCTGTCCACAGAAGGAAGGCCCTTTTATTACCTCTGCATCTCGTCCCCGGATAACCTGAAGAACCTTGACGAGTACAAGGCCATCCAGGCAAAGCTGGCGGATCCCCGGTCGTTGACCGAGGCCGAAGCGAAGGAACTCGTTTCCAAGGGCAAGACCATCGTCCTCATTTCCTGCTCGATCCACGCGACCGAAGTTGGAGCGGCCCAGATGTCCATGGAGCTAGCTTACGAACTTGCGGCCGGGCAGGACGCCAAGACCTTGGAGATCCTGGACAACGTCATCCTCCTGCTTGTCCCGTCCCTGAACCCGGACGGGCTGGACCTGGTGGTCGACTGGTACAAGAAGTACTTGGGCACGCCGTTTGAGGGGACTCCGCCGCCGTTCCTCTATCAAAAGTACGCGGGGCACGACAACAACAGGGACTGGTTCATGCTCAACCTCGTCGAGAACCGGGCGACGGTCCTGAACATCCATAACGTGTGGCACCCTCACATTGTCTTCGACCTTCATCAGATGGGCGACGCAGGGTTCCGCTTGTTCGTCCCACCGTACATGGACCCGTGGGAACCCAACATCGACTACATACTCCGCCAAGAGACGGCTCTGCTCGGGATGCACATGATGAGCGAGGTCCTGTCGACGGGCAGGACAGGCGTCTCCTGCTACAACATGTACGACGCGTTCGCTCCCTCAAGGGCGTTTCAGCACTACCACGGGGGTGTCAGGATCCTTTCGGAAGCCGCGAGCGTGCGGATAGCCACTCCTGTCAGCAGGAAGAAGGAAGAACTCCGTGCCACCAGGGACGGGGCGGACCCCAAGGTAGCGTCCTGGAACCATCCCGCGCCCTGGCCGGGAGGAGTGTGGCGGCTCCGGGACATCGTGGAATACGACAAAATCGCGGCATACGGCTGCCTGAAGCACGCCGCCAAGTTCCGGGATATGTGGGTTAGCAACTTCCTGAAGCTGTCCAGACGGGCTTGCGAAAGGAAAGAGCCCTACGCCGCGGTGTTTCCCGCCGACCAGCCCGATCCCGTTATGACCTATGAGCTGCTCAAGGTGCTCTCGATGGGCCAAGTCGAGATACACCGGGCTGAAGAGGATTTCGAGGTTGACGGGGTCACGTACAGGAAAGGATCTCACGTTGTTCTGTTTGCGCAGCCCTACGGTGGCTACGCCAAGACTCTTCTAGAGAAGCAGGAGTACCCGGACTTGCGGATGTACCCCGGCGGACCGCCTAAACTCCCGTACGATGTCACGGGACACACCCTTCCGCTGCTAATGGGAGTCAAGGTGTTCTTCGCCCAAAAGCCGTTCCAGGCGTCCTTGACGAAGATCGAAAGCCCGGAGAAGCCTGTGGGTGGGGTGGAGTGTGCCGCTCAGGACGTACTGTGTGGCGCTAAAGGTGTTGGTGGCGGCTCTCAGGGCGCTGTTCAGGAAGTGCCATGTGGTGGTCAAAACGTTGGTCACAGCTCTCAGGGCGCTGTTCAGGAAATGCAGTGTGCTGCTCAAGGCGTCCCAGGTGGCGCTCAAAAGACCTACTTCGTTCTGTCTCCGACCGTGACTTCGTCCGTCAAGGTAGTCAATGAACTTCTGAAGAAGTCCCGCGAAGTCTGGCGCGCTACCCGCCCCGTTAAGGCCGGCGGAGTGTCCATGCCTGCTGGGGCCTTCCTTATCCCTGAAGACGACCGCGAAGAGGTCGAGGCCCTCTGTCGCGAGGCCGGAGTGGTGGCCCGTCGGTGCTGTGGTATGCCGGTGCCGATGGTCCGTCTCAGGTCGGGCAGGACAGCGGTCTACCAGAGCTACCGCCCCGTGGCCGATGAGGGCTGGCTCCGTCTGGTGCTGGAGGAGTACGGATTCCCGTATGAATCCGTCAACAACCGGCGCATCCGAAATGGCGACCTAGCCGCGGATTACGACTGCATCATATTCCCGTCCCAGTCCGCGTCCTTCATTGCTGAGGGGAACCGTCCGGGGACTCTTCCACCGGAGTACACTGGCGGTTTGGGACTCCTGGGCAAGGATGCCATCGCTCGTTTCCTGGAGGAAGGCGGTACCTGCGTTTTCTTGAACGAGGCCGCGGCTTGGGCCGTCGACCAACTCGGACTGATGTGCAAGGACGTCCTGGCCGACAAGAAGCCGCAGGAGTTCTTCGCTCCCGGGTCCATATTGCGGGTAGTGATGGACACCGAGCACCCGTTGGCCTTCGGTCTCAGCAGGGAGACACCTGTGTTGTTCGAGAGAGGCCCAGCTTGGGAGGTAACCGGGGCCGAAGGAACGGTGGTGGGCAGGTACCCGACGACGGACCCGCTCATGTCAGGGTGGCTTCTCGGAGGCCAGTACCTGAGCGACAAGGCGGCCTTGGCCGAGTTCCGTGTTGGACAGGGTAGAGTGATATTGGTCGGGTTCTATCCTCACTTCAGAGCCCAAGCCAGAGGAACCTATAAGGTCGTGTTCAACGGGATCTACTTGGCTGCTAGCGAGCCGGTTGAGGCTGTGTAGGTGTGACGGAGCAGCGGTTGTCAGCCGCGGGTATCTAGAGGATGGATAGGGACTACCTGCTGGCGTAAGTGTCGGGAGCCGATGGACGGACTTGCGCCGACTATCGGCTCCCGATATTTAGGTGGGTCGGTGAGTGTTGCCTGGCGATAGTTAAGTTGGTCAGTAAGTATTGTCTGGCGACAGTTAGCCGGGTAGGTGAGTGCTGCCTGGCCATAGTTAACCGGGTCGGTAAGTATTGCCTGGCGATAGTTAGTGGGGCCAGTAAGTATTGGTGTGTGACACTCAGAGGTTGCAGAGGGGGATTCAAGATTACATAATCCCTTGAGCCTGCTGTTCCGGCAAAAGGCTACTAGGTTACAAGCCCTCTTGGCACAACCCAATCAGAAGCTGCAAGCCGCAAGGTTACATAATCCCTTCCTTCCTGCCCCCCAATACCTTCTCAGTGGTCTTGAAGTGCAGTTTCGCCACATTTGCCAAGGCGGCAGGTTCCTTCGCAGCCACCACTTTCTTGGCCGTTTCCACTACTGCTGCAGAGGCACCCTTAGGCAGTTCGATTCCCAGTTCCTCACCAAGGGCTTTCAACTTCGACAGGAAGCGGTCCCTGGCCAGGATAGACGCTGCGGCCACGGCAATGTACTTCTCCGCCCTGGGTTCCTGGAGAAGCCGCACAGAGGCTCCTTTAGCCATGAGTTTCGAGCAGATGTAGCCTTCATTTCCAAACTGGTCCGATATCGCGTACTCGCAGGGCCCCTTTTCGAGGAGGTTTTCCAATGCCCGGGCGTGGCCCCAGGCCAGGAGGTTGTTGAGGCTCTGCTTCTCAGCCTTGAACTCCTTGTAGAGGGAGTTATAGCGGGCTGGGGATATCTCGACAATCGCATAGGCATCGGCGCAGGTTTCTCTGATGAGCGCCGCCAGTTCCCGGCATCGCTGGTCTGAGAGTTCCTTGGAATCGCGAACTCCGTGCCGCAGCAACTCTTCATGAGTCCGCTCGTCCACTCGCACCGCGGCGATAACTAAGGGTCCGAAGTAGTCCCCCTTGCCCGACTCATCAATGCCGATGTACGGGTACGGAACCGTATGCCTATCCGAGTCGGCCGAGTGAGCGACGGGGTCCCTGTCCATACCATACGCACATGAAGCCCTTCCGGGCGGATGCTCTGGGTCTCTGCCTGCACTGACTGTCCCGTCGTCCGGACGCTGCTCCCGCTCGGCGGATGCCGCATCTAGATCAGCATCGACAGTTGGAACGAGACTCTCTTCAGCCCTGGCCGGGAAACCCGCCAAGTAGTCCTCGAGGCGCAGTCGGGGTTGTCCTCCTCCTGAATTGTACGCCTGGGCCATGGTAGCGAGGACATCCCGGAACAGCTCATCCCGTTTGCCTTGAAGGACAAGCTTCCCGGACGAGTACTGCCGTACCACGACGGTCTCCTTGCCCCTTGAGATCCTCAATCCGTAATCACAGTACTGAACGTCTTCTGTGGATACTGATACCGGGGCATCCTGAGCAACCGGAGCGACTGGGGCAACTGGACCAACCGGTGCAACCGGACGAACCGGAGCGACTGCGGCACCCGATGCCCCATCCGGAGGGGTGGAAGATGCTGTATCTGGAGGCACGACACCATCGACGCGGGCTGAAACGGACGCCAGGGCGGACGGCAAGGATTCCAGCGCGGTCCGCACCAGACCTCGAAGCTTCCGGTGAGGAATCGAGACGGTCACGCTGGCCTGTCCGTTTGACTTCTGGGTGGATTGCCGGGAGTCATTTGCCCTGGTTCGCTCCATCATCATGCACCTCAAGAGGTCTTGTCTCACCACATCTTACCATCTAGAGACACGCTTCGGGGAATGGATTTGTCTAAACTAACTCAGACCTATTAGCTTTGCGAAGCGTAGTGGTTTCATGGAAAGATAAGAGATGCACACGCAGGATGTTAGGAAGGGGGGCAGCGCGATGCGGTCTATGCTTACGCGACTTGTGGGTTGTGGGCGGCTCCGGCCTGCAGAATGGGCTGCGTCCGACGCACGGTCCGCCGCCGACGCAGCCGGCGACTGGTCAGCGGTCAGCGAGCGGCCTGCGACCGCCACAAGTCTTGCGGCTCACACGTCGTCCATGGCCGGCAAGCCATCATCCACGTTCTACAACCGGCTCGCTGCCAGAAAGATATTCTGCTCCGTGTTGGTTATGGTCGTGGTTTTGGCGTCAGGATTGACCGGCGCGGCCGCACCGAAGTACCCGACGCCTGTGGGTAACATAAACGACTTCTCGGGCGTCCTGACGGCCGATGACGAGGCCAACCTCAATGCTCTGGTGGCGTCAGTCCTGGAGCAGACCGGCGTGACTTTCGCGGTCGCCATCGTGGACAACACCGGCGGGGAGTCTTTAGAGTTTTACGCTGCCAATCTCTATGAGGAGTGGGGGATAGGCGAGAAAGGCAAAGACGAGGGGCTGTTGATTCTCCTTGTAATGGAGGACCGTACTCTGAAGGCCGAGGTCGGCTACGGTTTGGAGCCCGTCATCACCGACAGGCGGGCAGGTGAGTGCCTGGACTTGATGCTTCCCTACTTTAGGGAAGGGGAATACGGAAAAGGTCTTTACGCTGGGCTCATGCGCGCCGCGGAATACGTGGCTAAAGACAGAGGGATCACTCTGGAAGTAAAGCCGGTGACCGAGGATTACGGCGACGTTTACACAGGCGCGCCGGATCCGAGTAGCTTAGCCTGGCTTGGACTTCTCTTGGGGGCCCCGATGGCGTTGGTAGGACTGCTGATCTGGAGGGGGAACGGGGCCCCAGGTGCAAGGCGCGGCTCAACGTGGTGGACAGAGTCATCCAACAGGCAACTTACCAAGTCGGCGGGATAGCGGCCAAGGTCTATCACTGCGCCCGCTGCGGATACCATGCTGAAAAGACCTACCGCACCGGTCCGTTGTCACGAACCGGGACGGGCGGAATCCCCATGGGACCCGGACCCTTCTTTGGAGGAGGGTTCTGGGGCCGCGGAGGCTCGGGCAGAGGCGGTGGATTCTCCGGACCCAGGGGTTTCGGCGGCGGGCGAAGCGGTGGAGGCGGCGCCAGCCGGAAGTGGTAGTCGGTTTTCCTGCAAACAAATGACGGGAGGACGGAACAATGAAGAAATCGGGGATGATCTTACTAGGAATCTTGATTGTCCTGCTGCTCTTGGGCGGTTCGGCTGTCTCGGCGTACAACGGACTCGTCCGGCAAAATGAGAGTATAGACGGACAGTGGGCTCAGGTTGAGAACCAGATGCAGAGAAGATACGATCTCATTCCCAACCTGGTGAACACGGTCAAGGGATATGCGGCGCACGAGGAAGAGGTGTTTACGGCCATCGCCGACGCCAGGTCCAGGCTTGCGGGAGCGTCCACCACAGACGATAAGGTGGCGGCAGCTGACCAACTGGAAGGCGCTCTGGCCAGGCTCTTGGTCGTGGTGGAGAACTACCCGCAGCTGCAGGCCAGCGAGCAGTTCAAGGCGCTCATGGACGAACTGACGGGAACCGAGGGCCGGCTCGCGGTCGAAAGGATGCGCTTCAACGAACTGGTGAAGGAATACAACGCCAGGGTGAAGCAGTTCCCAATGGTCTTGTTCGCGAGAATGCTGGGCTTCCAGGAGCGGGCATACTTCCAGATTACTGAGGGCGCTCAGATGAACCCGCAGGTTAACTTCGGTGACTAAACCAGGCCGAAGTGGGTTGAGGGCGGGTTGAGACAGACTGAGGGCTCAGACCAGCTGAGAGACGCATCGGGCTATGCATCGGGTTAGGCATCGAGTTAGGACAGACCGGTTGGAGCAGGGTGAGAATACACATAATTCACCACGCTCCCGATGAGTTGACATAATATTACTTCCTTTGTACACTGAAGAGGCCGGTACACGGGGCTAGGCCCCGTTCAGTCAGGCGCGAATAGGCGCTTTGACGCCTTCCGCCGGCCTTGTTATATTCTTTGGTGAGCAGGCCAAGTGGTCGCGGGCACCGTTTGGTGCCTGAGGAAAGTCCGGGCTCCATAGGGCAGGGTGCTGGGTAACTCCCAGCGGAGGCAACTCTAGGGAAAGTGCCACAGAAACATACCGCCCGGCGCTCCATGGCCTCTGGTCCCGAGGGCATGCCCAGCCTGAGGCACCGTGAAGAGGCGCAGTTTTGGGGCGTTTGGGTAAGGGTGAAAAGGTGGTGTAAGAGACCACCGGCGGTCGGGTGACCGGCCGGCCAGGTAAACCCCACCCGGAGCAAGACCAAATAGGAGGGTTATGACGCTGCCCGCCGAGCCCTCGGGTATGGTCGCTTGAGGGGAAAGGTAACTTTCCTCCCAGATAGATGACCACTCTTCGACAGAACCCGGCTTATCGGCCTGCTTACCACCTTTTTTGTTTTTGGGGTAATGCTCCTCTGGCGCAGGCTAACTAGAACTCGCTATGCTCTTTCGCGTACCGCTTCCTCGCTGACCGCGTATCCCAGGATCAGCCCGTAGATGAGCGTCGATAGGAGAGAGATGATTGTGGTCGCGGTGCCCGCCGCCCAAGGAGCCGGAGTAATCCCCAAAGGCGGAAGCGCGAGTCCCCAGATGAGCCACAAGAGAAGCCCGGTTATCGCCCCGGCTATGAGGTTGTGCCTGGAGTTGAAGGACCTGATTATCGCCGCGAACAAGAGCGCGAACAGAGCGCCTGCCAGGAGATGTATGACGAATCCGAGTATCATGCCGCTGGGTGAGTACGCTACCCATTGGGCGGCCACCAAGTCGGCCAGTCCGGCAAGAAGGTTTACCTGCATTCCTCCGGCGGCGCGTGCTATGGCAAGGAGCAGATCGGCCGCGGTAATGCCGATAACGCCGCCCCACAGCGCCCGGGTCCAGATGTTTCGAGTCATGAGCATCCCTCCGCCGCTAGTATTAGCACTGTGGCGGAGAGGTATTATGGTGAGCCGGATTAGCTGCGTCGGCCATCTCGGGTGAGGGTTCTTTCTGTCCGGATGAGCGATCGCCTCTTGCCCACCCGTCAAGGTGGACCGGGACGGCGAGAGTTTTCCTCTCCCATGGGGAACGTCTACAAGGTGCTACTTACGGATCGCGGCGCCTAGATTGATGACCTTCTTCCCGTATTTCTTCCTCAGGGCGTCTACGGCTTGGGAGGCCTTGTCCCACGACTTGCCGCCGAGGAGCATAGGCTGGGCGACCCCTTGGTCCGAGAGGTTGCTGGCGCCGACTCCCAGGAGTCTCACAGGGCGCCCGGACTGCAGCTTTTCAAACAGGTCCTTGGCTGCTTGGAAGATGTCCGGGTCCGAACTCACCGGAGCGGGAAGCGACTTGGCGCGGGTAATTGTGTCGAAGTTGGAGTAGCGCACCTTTATCGAGACGGTCCTCGCGGAATACCTGCTTTCTCGCAGCCTGAAACCCACGTCCTGGCTCAACCTCGCCAAGACAGCGATGAGGAACTCCTTGTCGGTTTGATCCTCCTCAAAGGTCGTCTCCTCGCTTACGGACTTGGCGGCACGCCAAACCCCGACGGGAGTGTCGTCGATACCAAACGCCAGCTCGTATAGACGGGTGCCGAACTTCCCGAAGGTCTTCTCGAACCAAGCCGGCGGCATGGTCCTGAGGTCCCCGCAGGTCCTTACTCCGTGCTGCAGGAGCGTCTCGACAGTTCTTGGACCCACGCCGGGAAGCTTGCCCACGGGCAAATCATTGAGGAAGTCTAGGGCGTTTTCTCTCGTGACGACTCCGAGGCCATCCGGCTTGTTCTCTTCGGCTGCCATCTTGGCAAGGTACCGGCAGTAGGAAACGCCCGCTGTCACCGTCATGCCCAGAGTTTCGCGGATTTCCTCCCTAATCTTCCTCGCGATGCTCACGCCGTCGGAGGGGGTTACGTCCAGATAGCCCTCGTCTATAGAAACCGGTTCCACGATCGGAGTGTACTTCTCGCATATTTCGAACATGGCCTTGGACACTTCGGAGTAGACCTTGAAGTTGGGAGGCAGGTAGATCCCGTGAGGGCACAGGCGATATGCCTGGGATATGGGCATGGCCGAGCGGACGCCGTACTTTCGCGCCTCGTAGGAGCATGTTGAGACTACCCCGCGAGTCCCCGGTCGTGCTCCGACAATTACCGGTTTTCCCCTGTACTCGGGGTGGTCTCGCTGCTCTATGGCGGCGAAGAAGGCGTCTGCGTCTATGAGGATGATGACTCTCGAGTCTTCCACAAGCCGGCCTCCTTGAACCTGTGCTCGACGCGGTTCCTGTGCACCTAACCTGGCCTAGCCTCGGCCTCAAACTCAGCCTCAAAGCTGATTTGGTTGATTTGGACATCCGGGCCACCTGGGCAATCTGGGCCATCTGAGCCATCTGAGTGGATCATACACCGAACTTGCCTCAATTGCGCGGTTACTAATGTCCCACAGCCAAGTCGTCAGCGGATGATGACTTCCCGCGGCGGAGACGTCTCTGGCTGATAACTCAGTACTCCGAAGTCGTCAGCTCTTGAGAACTCCACGCCAAGGCGGATAGTCGGCATAGAAGGGAAGGCGCTTCCTCATGTCAAAGATAGGCTGTCACCGAAGGTATCATAGTCACAGGCATGCGATTGTCGAGGAGGACACCGGTATGAAACAGGCGGAGGACCTTAGGTTGGCAAAGGAAGCTATCCAGCAGGGTTGGTCAGCGTGTCTAGCACGACGGGGTAAGATCATAGATAAGGAGCAGGGGATCCGGCTGCAGCCCGTCCTAGGGATTCTGAAACGTCAGGTTGAAAAGTACGGGGACCTGACAGGTCTGCAATCGAGCCTCGCCGCGGAAGGTTACTATGCGTTCGCGGACAAAGTAATTGGATTGGCCGCGTTCCGGTTGGCGTACTTGCTGGGAGCAAGGGCTATGTGGGGAGAGTTGTGCAGCTCTCTTGCCCTTGAGGAAGCTCGCAAGCGCGGTGTGCAGCTGGAGTACGATAACCTGGTCCCGGCTATTATGAACCAAACGCAGGACGATCTTTGTCCCATGGAGCGAATGGCGTCAGAAATTGCGTCCGACCTGGAGTTCTACAGCAAGCTCACCTCTCGGGGGCGATAAGTATGGACAGGTTGGCCAAGGGTATGTGGGTGTTGTCGTTGACGTTTGCCGTCCTGTGGTTGGTCTCGGCGTTCATGGCGCCTGCTCACAGCCAAGACGCGCTGCGCTACTTCGACGCGGCCCACTTGGACAGGGCTGATGCCCGGGCGTTTCGCGGTTACCTGGCGTCAGGCCTGAACACCTTGGTCGTGTTCGGGTTGCTGTGGGTGTTGCAGAAGCGCGTGGTGGTAAGCGGCATGTTCAAGGGGAAGGTCAGTGCGGCCGGAGCGTTATGGATGGGCGTATTGCTGGGGCTATCGGTGTCGGTGCTCCTGGCTCTCGTCACTCTGCCCTTGCGGATCTACGGCGGATTCATCTTGGAACGCCAGTTTGGGTTGTCTAGCGCCTCGTTTGGAGTTTGGTTCACCGACTATCTCAAGAACGCGGCGCTCAACGGGTTTACCTATGCCGTGGCGGGAGGGGCCGTGGCCTGGTGCCTCGTAAAGCTTCCCAAGAGCTGGCCGTGGGTTCTCGCCGTGGGATACGTGCTGACCAGCGTTTTCATCGCGTTCATATATCCGACTGTGATAGCTCCCTTCTTCGACAAGTTCTACCCTCTCCAGGACCAAGAGATCCTGAGCGATATCCGGGCGCTCACGGATAAGGCAGGGATGGAGGTAGGCGAGGTCCTGGTGATGGAGGCCTCGGCCAAGACCTCCCGCGCCAACGCCTATTTCGCGGGCGTGGGAGCGTCAAAGCAAGTTGTGCTCTACGACACCTTGCTAAACACCCATACTCGTGAGCAGGTCAAGCTGGTAGTGGCACACGAGATGGGACACTGGAAGTACGGGCATGTATCCAAGAACCTGGTATTCTCCGCGTTGGGAGTCACGGTTGTCTTGTTGGCCTTGTCCCTTTCCATAGGGCGGATGCCGCCTTCTTCATACGGCTCACTGGAGCGGTCTTTGCTGGTCCTCCTAGTCGTGTCAACACTGGCAGGCTACGTGTTTTCGCCTGTTTCTTCGTTCATATCCAGGAGGTTCGAAGCGGCTTCCGACGCGTACTCCCTCGAACTCACCGGCGATCCCGCCACATTCGTGTCAACTCAGATCAACCTGTCCAGAGGAAACCTGTCCGATGTAGACCCGCCCCTGTTCATCCGCTGGTTCGCGTGGACCCATCCCACCACTCTCGAGCGCATCAGGATGGCCCAGAAGTGGGGGTTGCCGCAAGAAGGCCGGCAATAGGCTACTCCATCCAAGTTCTTTCAAGGTGTGCCGCATGAGGAATGGCCAATTGCCCAAATACTATGTCCGATGCCGCGTCGGCGGGCGCGCGTATATGGCAAGGGTTGACTCCGCGCGGTGGTTGGAGTAGAACACCGAGACAGAAGATAGACGTCGACGGAAGGAGAGTCAGAAATGAGGTCCATACATAGCGTTGGCCGAAAGGTCCTGCTAGCGCTGGTAATTCTGTCTGTCGCAGCAATGGTCTTAACAGGATGCAAGGGCGGGAAGTACAAAGACGGAACATATCAGGGCGAGGCCCAGGGCAACAACGGGCCGGTCAAAGTGACAGTCACTGTATCTGGCGGGAAGATAACCAAAGTGACGGTCGACGAGCACGAGGAGACCCCGCAGATAAGTGACGCGGCCATTCAGCAGGTTCCCGAATCCATAGTTAAGAAGCAGACTTGGGAAGTAGATACTGTGGCAGGCGCGACCTACACCAGCAATGCCATCAAGGAAGCAGTAAGGAAGGCGCTTGAGGGAGCGGCGAAGTAGGGATCATAGATTGGCCCGGCCCCATGCATCGCGAACCGCGGTGCGGGGGCCGGTTCGCTTTGGCGTAGGTTGCGGGGCGCATCCTCTAGTGCTTGGAAGCCGTTGTGTCGACCTTAAGCAGCGGCTGGCGGAAGATACTTGTCCGATTAGAAACCCCCAAAGTGAGCCTCGTTCGATTGACGCTTGCCTGCTAAAGGGATATATCAGAAGTTGAAAGAGTGTGATTGTGCCCACTATCACAACGAAGGAGGATGCTGCAGTGAGACGCAAGTACCTCGTAGTATCTGTCCTCATGCTGTCCCTGATGGCGGGAGTCCTGGCAGGGTGCGGCTCAGAGGCGCTGAAGGCTGACGTAGTTGTAGTCGGAGGCGGAGGAGCCGGACTGGCCGCGGCCATCGAAGCGGCAGACAAGGGCGCTTCAGTTATCGTTCTGGAGAAGCAGGCTTTCCTCGGTGGTAACACAGCTATTTGCGGCGGCTTGGTTCCAGGGGTAGGTACCGAGTTGCAGAAAGCCCAGGGAATCGAAGACTCGCCTGAGAAGTACGCTGAGGACATCCTCAAGGCCAACGGCTATACCGGGGACCCCGAACTCATACGGGTGGCTACAGAAGCCTCCGCGGACTTTGTTCCCTGGTTTGAGTCGCTGGGCGCTGAGTTCTTGAAGGTTGTTCCGTTCCCTGGCAACTCGGTGGACCGCTTGCATCAGGAGAAATCGCTGTCCGGAGCCGGTCTGGTTCAAGTTCTGAAGGAAGCGGCCGAGGCCAGGAACGTGAAGATAATGCTGGAGACCCCTGCTACGGCCCTGATCAAGGATGCCAACGGAGCTATCAGCGGAGTGAAGGCCCGGACCAAGGACGGTAAGGAAATCACCATACAGACCAAAGCAGTCATCCTTGCCACCGGTGGCTTCGCCGGCAACAAGGAAATGCTCGCCGAGTATATCCCCGCCATGGTCGACTCGGGCTTGCTTGGGAATCCGGGAAACGTGGGCGACGGAATCAAGATGGGTATGGAAGTCGGCGCTGACGTCCGTTTCATGGATGCTTACCTGCCTCACGCCGCCGTCAACCCCGAGAAAACGCTTCTCATCACTTGGGAAGCCATCATGCGCGGCGGCATCCTCGTGAACGGCGAGGGTGAAAGGTTTGTCAACGAAGCCCTAGGATACGCGAAGTGCGCTCCTGAAGTGGCTGCTCAGGACAAGGTGTATATCGTCTTTGACGATAACGTAAAGGCTTTGGTTGAGAAGATGGCTTCGTACGAAAGCGTTACGGTCGAGGCCGCCAATGCCGATGAGCTGGCCGAGAAACTCGGACTGGACAAGGATACTTTCGCCGCTACCATCGCCGAGTACAACGACGCGGTGGCTGCCGGTTCCGACAAGTTCGGCCGGACGGTGTTTGAAAAGCCTTTCGAGGGCAAGCTCTCTGCCATCGAGGTCAAGAGTTACCTTCTGTTCACCACCGGCGGACTCCGCATTGATGCCTCCGCCAGAGTGTTGGATAAGGATGGCAACCCGATTCCCGGTCTGTATGCGGCAGGCGAAACCGCTGCCACCGGAATAGCCGGAAGCGGCTATGCCGGGTACATCACCGGTGAGGGACTGCTCGCTGCCTTCGCTTTCGGAAGGATTGCGGGCCAGCACGCGGGAGAGACTGTAGCGGCCGCTAAGTAAGTGAGTAAGTAAGGACGAAGGCCGCGCTTAGCCGCAAAGGCAGCCAGGTGAAGTCAGAGACCGAGACCAACCGCAACGGCTGCCAGTAAGATGGAAGACCGCGGTTACTTGAGAGCGGTTACTTGAAAAAGGACAAAGGGGGCGCGAGCCCCCTTTTCCATTTGGCTCTTACATATAACCTTCTTCTTAGCCTTCTTCCGTTTGACCTCTTCCGTTTACCGAGCAAGAATCGCCGCGGCGCGACATCCCTGTCAGATAATCTTCTCCGTTCAGGAGGTCCACTTCTCAGAAACCCAGGACGACACTGCTCGTCTACTATAGGGTAGAATACAAGTAGTGCGTTGCTTCGGAAGGAGAGGGTGTCCGGTGGGTTTGCTCGATAAGAAGGGGCGCGTCTTTGGGAAAGTCAGCATCGTGGACTTAGCCATAGTGCTCGTGTTGATCGCGGCCGGGCTTTGGTTTGCCTACGCGAAGTTCGGGCGCGACTTGAAGGCCGAGACGGCCGCCAGAGAGGTGCCTGTTGAGTATACGATTGTCGTTGCCGGAGTGAGGCCGACGACGGCGGAAGCCCTGGCAAAAGGCGGCAAGGTCTTTGAGTTCAAGACCGGGGCTGAAATCGGGACAATCAAGAGCGTGACCACCGAACCCGGCGACGTCTGGAGCATGGGCACGGACGGTAAGTGGACTCGGGTTGAGGGGAAAGTTGACGTGTACGTCACCGTCACCGCTACCGCTAGAGAGGGCGAGAACGTCATAACCATCAACGGCGTTGAAGCCAGAGTGGGGACAAGCATCGGTGTCACCACCAAGTGGGCGCAGGTCAACGGCCACATTATGACGCTGGAGATTCTGTCGGGGGCCTCTCAATCTCAATGAAAGCAGACTTGACCCTTCAGTCGTCGCGGCAGGCGTCGCGAGACCATCTCGACAATAGCCGGGCCTACGCTTTCGCTCGCAGCGTGAGCGGCGGAGTCTCGCGCCTCTTGATCGGTTTGTTCGCTTGGGCGGACGCGTGCTTGGAAGGAAGCGTCATCGTCCGCGCCGCCAATGCGGTTCTTGGCACTTGGAGGAATCTCGCCGAAGGAAGCCTGTTTGTGCGCTTGCTGTGGCCGTATGCCAAGATGGTGGTGGTCCCGTTCCACGGTCGGGTAACCGTCGAGACCGCTTTGGGCTTGGTTTTGGCGCTTGCGTGTGTCGTTCCAACAGAAATCGTGATGGTGATGGCCGCGGGGGTTTTTGTCCTGTTCCTGTGGAGCAGGGCTCGAGACGTCCGCTCAGGCAAGAGCACGGTCTTGTGGGCGTTTCCCGGATTCGGCATAGTAGTGTCCGCATTGGTCGTATTACTCTTCATTGTGGGCGCTACCTTGTCATCAGTGGCTCCGTCCCTGAGCCTCTACAACATGGTCCTCTGGTTCTTCTATTTCTTCGCCTTTTTCATGGCCGCGGATGCCTCGTGCCGCGGACGGGCGGAGAACGTCGTGTGGCCGTTTCTCACGGGCGCGGCTTTCTCGGCCCTAGTGGGCTTCTACCAAAGGCTCACAGGCTGGACTTCGCCTATAGCCTGGGTTGACGACGCTTTTGAGGAGACCTTGGTCCGGGTCACCGGGACTTTCACAAACCCCATTTTCTTCGCGGAGATGATGGGGCTTGCGCTGCCGTTGTCCATCGCCCTGCTTCTCGCCAAGCGCGACTGGCGCGACCGCCTTGTCCTCCTGGGATTTACCGGGCTCCAAGGCTTAGGATTGCTCCTGAGCTCAACCAGGGGAGCCTGGCTGGGTTTCGCTTTCGCTTTTTGCGTGCTCGCGGTCACGTACGACTGGCGGATGCTGCCCGTGGGTTTGGTCGCGGGCGCCGTGGGATTGGCGTTTGCTCCCGAGATATTTGTTCAGAGGCTCCTCTCGTCCTTCAGCTTGACCGATACCTCCAACGCGTACAGGGTGTCCATCTGGCGGGGATCCATCTCAATGCTGAAGGAGTACCTGTTTAGAGGCGTAGGACTGGGCGCCGAGGCTTTTGAGAAGATCTATCCGGAGCACATGATTATCCAGACGCCGACGCCTCATTCCCACAGCACATTCCTGCAGTTCTTGATTGAAGTCGGGCTTCTCGGGTTTGTGGCCATGGCGGTCTTTTTCCTGATTTGGCTCTACGACTCGTTGAGGACCGTGTATGGGGAAAGAGGGAAATGGGGTGCGCGTTGGGCTGAGGTTGGGATAGTGTCGGGCGCGGTAGCCGCTGTCGCGGGCAACCTCCTCCACGGTGTAATCGACTATACGTGGTATAGCCCCAAGGTAACCGTAGCTTTCTGGGTGGTTGTCGGTGTGGCGGCGGGTGTAGCTTCGGCCAAGCTGCGGAAAACGGAGTCTTCTGATGGGGCGGGAGATGACGGCAACAACCGCGGGATTCTTGTTCAAGGTGGACCGCCCGGTGTTTGGGCTCGGGGTGACCGGACGGGCGGAGGCAACGGCGATCGGGAACACAAGAGCAGGGGGAGGATGCCCCTGTGAAGGTCATTCACGTCATCACCGACACCAACTTCGGCGGCGCGGGCCGCTACCTGACTTACCTTCTGTCCCAACCCGCGTTTGAGGGTATCGATGTCGCGGTGGCGTGTCCCGACGGCGAGCTTGGGAAACGCCTGGACGCAATGGGAATCCGCCGGATAGCCATCTCGGGAAGGGACGTCTCCTACAACACCCGGCTTACCCGGGAGTTATATGCCCTGTTTAGGCGGGAAAGGCCGGACGTCGTCCACACTCACAGCAGTCTCTCCGGACGCATAGCGGCGCGGCTGAGACGGATACCGGTGGTTTATACGAAGCACGGAGAGGCTGGCGCAAGCGTGGCGACGGGGGTACTGGCAGACCCGGCGTCACCTACCAGGGTCCGAGGGAGAGCGGTCAACCCTCTGAAACGGTTCGTAAACAAGACTGTGGCGGCTGTGCTCTCTGACAAGATTATCGCTGTGTCAGGGCGGGTCAGCGAAGAACTGGCGCAGTCCGGCATCGACCCATCCAAGATCGTAACCATTCCTAACGGGATAGAGCTGGGTCCCTACAGCATGCGCCCCAGGACGCGGCGAAGCGGGTTCTTGGTCGGTACTCTAGCTCGGCTTAGCAGGGAAAAAGGGTTGGATGTGTTGCTCCATGCGGCAAAACTTGTGCTCGCTTCTGAGCCGTCTGCTCGTTTTATGATAGGCGGAACCGGGCCTCTCGAGGAGGAACTTAGGCGCAAGATAAGGGAACTGAAGCTGGAGCCCTACGTCAGGATGGCGGGATTCATCGAGGACGTCCCAAGTTTTCTCTCGGAACTGGATGTTTTCGTCTTGCCGTCCGACAGCGAAGGGATCGGCCTCGCAATCATGGAAGCCATGGCCACCGGTCTGCCCGTGGTCGCCACCGCGGTTGGAGGAGTCCCTGAGGTGGTTTCCGATGGCCAGACGGGGATCCTGGTTCCTCCGCGGCAGCCGAAACTCCTAGCTCAGGCCATCGTCCGCTTGCTGGTCGACCCGGACTTGGCTAGGGCGATGGGCGCGGCAGGGCGAAACAGGGTAGAAGCCCTGTTTGACGCCAAAGTGATGGCGGAGAGGACGGTCGCCGTCTATAGAAGCCTGGTGCGCTCATCGCGATGATGGTGAGACGTCTCCGACTGCCTCCACCCAGTGGTTGTTTTTCTACTACTCCTCGTGGTCAGTAGTAAGAATCCTACGACTACCCCCGCCCAGTTGTTGTTTTCCTACAACTCCTCGTCGCCAGTGGTAAGAATCCTACGACTACCTCCGATCAGTTGTTGTTTTCCTACAACTCCTCGTCGCCAGTGGTAGGAATCCTACAACTGCCTCCGCCCAGTGGTTGTTATCTTACAACACCTCGTTGTCAGTGGTAAGAATCCTACAACTACCTCTGCTCAGTGGTTGTTTCCTTACTACTCCTCGTCGTCAGTGGTAAGAATTCTACAGCTGCCTCCGCTCAGTGGTTGTTTTCCTACTACTCCTCGTCGTCAGTGGTAAGAATCCTACGACTACCTCCGCTCGGTGGTCGTTTTCCTGCCACCCCCAGCCGTCGGAGACAGGACCCGGATAGTCCGCTGACCGGGAAGATATGAAGCTTGTCACTTCCGCATACAGTCTAGTAACTATCTGTGGGCCAAGCCGGTTTCGCTCGCGCCAGCCGGTTTCAGCCGCGAACCGCGACTTGGCCGCGACTCCAAGGCAGGCTACCGGCTACTATGGGAAAAGTGCTGTTTCTCGCCACGGTGTTTCAGCATTTGGAGGCTTTCCATATTCCTTTCATGGAGCTTCTGCGGGATGAGGGCCATGAGGTCCACGCGGCCGCTTCCCTGAAGCCGCATCCGCCGCTGCGACTACGGCAGATGGGCGTCAAGTGCGTGGACATCCCGTTCGTGCGTTCACCCTTTGCGCCGGGGAACCTCCTTGCTACTAAGAAGTTGAGAGACCTGTTTCTGAGTGAATACTACGACCTCGTGCACGTGCATACACCTACGGCCGCGTTCCTGGGAAGGCTGATGGCAAGACTCACTGGACAGGGACGGGTGCTCTACACCGCTCACGGCTTTCATTTCTACAAAGGCGCGCCTCCAAGCGGGTGGGTATACTACCTTGCCGAAAAACTTGCCTCCAGGTGGACGGACGGTTTGGTCGTTATGAACATCGAGGACTGCTTGAGCGGCCAGCGGCTGGGATTTAACTCGGGCAATCTGTTTCGAGTGCGCGGGGTCGGCGTCGATCTGACTATGTTCACAGACTTCCCGCAAGAGGGGCAAGGAACGCAAGAAGGGCAAGGAACGCAGGAAAAGCGGGAAAGGCAGGGAAAGCGGAAAAGACAGCAAAGGCAGGTGGGACAGGCGGGAGAGAGCCTCGTCGGTGGGCGCCGGCTTGATGACTTCAAACTGGACGAACCCGTGTTCATCTGCGTGGGGGAGCTCAATCGTAACAAGAACCAAGAGTTCCTCCTTAAAGCCTGGCGCCAGTACACGAACGGCCAGCCAGGACGGCCAGGAAACCTTCTGATAGTAGGGGACGGCTCGCACGAGGTGAGACTTAGAGAGCTGGTCGACAGGTTTCAAATCCCCAGGGTGCGCTTTCTCGGTTTTCGGACTGACGTGCCCAGACTGCTCCGGATGGCGGATGTTGGCGTCCTCACTTCCAGGAGAGAAGGTTTGCCCCGTTGTGTTCTAGAGATGATGGCGGCGGGGCTGCCTGTCATCGCGACAGACGTGCGCGGAAACCGTGACCTTGTGGAAGACGGAGTCAACGGGTTTCTGGTGGAACTTGAGGATGTTGACGGTCTGACGACCGCGATGATCAACCTGGCCGAAGACGCATCCCTCCGGCGGGCCATGGGCGAAGCGGGAATGCGCAAAGCTCAAGAATACTCGCTGGACAAGGTTATAGAAAAGATGAAGGCCATCTATGGCAGGTTTCTATTGCCTTCATAGGTGAAAAACCCCGGCGTGGGCAATCAGTACGGGTGCAGCAGACCACGCGATTGGCTGCGGAGCAACCCCCGACGTGGGCAGGCAGTACGGGCAGCAGAGCAGGCCACACATTGGCCGCAGAACAAACCCCCGGCGTGGGCAAGCAGTACGGGCAGCACGGCAGACCACACGATTGGCCGCAGAGCAAACCCCGACGGGGGCTGCGGTACAAGGCACAGCGGACCGCACGGTTGGCCGCGGAGTGAGCCGCATAGCCGGCCAAAAGAGTAGGTCCCTGTCATCACTGTACGGATATGACGCGTCTAGTCCTTCTTGTCCAGCTTCTCCAAGCCAAGCCGTTTGAACACGAAGTAGACGACCGCGGCGATCATCATGAAGTCCACCAAGGAGCTCAGGAAGTGGCCCCACATGATTTTCGCCGGGCCAATTTGGAAGTACGCTTCCGCCAAGTTCGAAGCGCTTCCCAAAACGATGCCTACAACGGGACTCAGAATGTCGTCCACGAGCGCTGAGACGACCTTGGAGACTGAGCCGCCCAAGATGAAGCCGATGGCTAGTCCGACTACTCCTTGCTTACGGATGAAATCGATAAAACCTTTCATTTAGTAACACCCCCGACTGCTCTCCTAAGACGACTCTGCAGTTGGACAAGCAGCCGGTCAAGGTGTTAGAAAACGCTGTACCCGTAGTGGCCGCGGCGGTCGGGCCTTTTGGCGTTGAGAACGCTGCCTATAATGCGGGCTCCGACCCTCGCAAGCAGCCTCTTGGAACGCCGGACGCTTTCCGTCTGAGTGGCGTCGGCTTTGACGACAAGCAATACCCCGTCGCACAGTTTGCCGAGGATCTGGCCGTCGGCGGCGGATAGGAGGGGAGGAGCATCCAGGATGACCGTGTCATATGTGTTCCGGAACGACTCGAGCAGAGCCGAAAACCCTATCTGAGACAACACGCCCGCGGGGTCGGGAGGCAGCTGGCCGGCCGGGAGCACTTTCAGCCCCGAGACCTGAGTGGGGAAAACGCAGTCGGGCAGAGAATGCCTGGCTGCAAGGACGTCTGTCAGCCCGCGCTCGTTGGACAGGTCAAAGAACTCGTGGACAGAGGGATGGCGCAAATCACAGTCCATCAAGAGGACTTGTCGTCCTTCCTGCGCGAGACACGCCGCCAGCCCTACCGCGACCGATGTTTTGCCCTCCAGGGGAAGCGGGCTGGTCACCAGGATGGTGCGTATCACGTGTTCAAACGGGATGTGCCTGATGCCCGTTCGCAGCGAGCGAAAGGCCTCGGCCACAGAGGATCTGGGATCGTCGACGCAGGGAACCCTTTTCGAAGGTTTGCGATCACCGCCCTCGATTACCGCTGGCGCGGGATAGACGGGTATAACTCCAAGTACAGGAGCGCTCAGGACTTGCTCCAGAGTGTCTTCATCGTCGACCGTCCGGTTGAGGTATTCCAAGAGTATCGAAACGCCGATCCCGGTGTTCAGGGCAAGGAAAAACGCTACCCCCGCGTACAAGGCCGGGTTCGGGCTCACAGGGCGGCCCGAGTTCAGGAGTCTTGCGCTATCCAAGACTGAGACGTTTTCCACGTGCATGAAGTCTGGTAGTTTCCTGACGAAATCGGACGCGAAAGCAGCGGCGATCTTGATGGCCAGGTCCGGGTCAGGATCCGTGACTCTCAGGGCCAGCACGAGGGAGTCCTTGACAGGGGAGACCGACAGCTTCCTCAGCAGTTTGGTTTCGGTAGTATTGAGACCTAAGGTCTTGATCACGTTTCGCGCTATGGTGTAGCTCTTGATGATTTCCCCGTAAGTTACCGTCAGCCTCTCGTTAGTCAAAAGCTGGTCGTAGCTGATGCCTTCAGCGGGCACCAGCGGCTGCACCAGGAGCGTGGTATGGGCTTGGTACTTCTTGGTCAGAAGGCCAAGGGACGCCCAAGTCGCCAGAGCGACTGAGATTACCGCCAGCAGAGCTATCTTGCGCCACCGCTTCTTCACGGCGCGGACTACTGACACTCCTCCGAGACTGCTCACTTGGACTCCCCCTTGATTCCTGTGTGTAGTACCCTCCCGCGCGCTCCGCGGGCAATCACCTCGGGTTGCGCATGGGACGTCCTTTCTCTCGCGTCCCGAGACTTGAGCCACCAATACGTTCTGTCGATGACGCTCCGCGGCAGGAAGGAGAGGGCCGTTACCCCCATAAGCTCCGCGAACGCCCTAAAGGACGGCCAGAGGGAGTAGGTAAGAAGCAGCTGCCTGCGCCCCAGACCCTTTTGGCCCTTTCTGAGGGAGTTCAGAGCCGTGCTCAAAGACGACCGCCTGGCGTGTGTCATATGAGTTTGAAACGCGGAGTTGCCGCGCACGGGATGCGCCGGACTTATTCCGGAGGCCGGTGTAGAAGCGGTACCGGAGTTTTCGAGCGCCGAGGACACCAAGGACCGCCCGTACGACTCGGCCATGTAATGGGAGAGAATCCAGGAGAAGGATTTCCTTGCCGACACGGTCTCGTTTGCCCCATGAACCCGGTATAATCCCAGGCACCGGTCTATTCTGAGGACGGGCCCGACCAGCCCCAGTTCGGTCCAGAGCAGCCAGTCGGGTACTGAACCCGCCTCCCCCTTGAACCCGCCTACCGCGTCGAAGGCGCTTTGCCGGAAGAAGGCGGAGACCAAAGGAGTGTCGGGGTTTTCGAGGTTGTGGAACGCGAACGCCGGCGGGTCGAAACGGTGGCGCGGTCCGGTGTACCGGGGCCAAGTGTAGGGGGGCGATCCGTCCTCATGGACTTCGGTGTACCCGTACACCATGACCAGCTCGGGGTCGGACCGGAACTCGTCGCACGCCGCGCGGACGGCGCCCGGGAGCAGTTCGTCGTCGGCAGATAGTACACAGATCACCTCTCCGGCCGAAGACTGGACCGCCCTGTTGAAATTGGCCACCATCCCGATGTTGTAGTTGTTGCGAAGGACCTTTACCTGAGGCCCCAAGGTTTCCAGTTGGTCCAAGACACTGTTCGCGGCCCTGCCCGAGGCGTTGTCGGACACGACCACTTCCACTTGGTCTTCGGGAGAGACCTGCTCAAGGGCGCTAAGGACGGCCCGGGTGAGGTACTCTTCCTGCCTGTAATGAGGGATGCAGATGCTAACCTTCATGCCGTTCCCACCGCCCTGAGAAATTCTTCTATGCACTGGAGCATGTAGCTTAGCCTGGGCTCGTCGATGGCTTGGCAGACGCCGAGCCAAAACGAGGATGTCAATGCTTTGTCAGTGCCCGGCAGCCCGGACGGGGGAATCTTGACCAAAGGGTTATCTCGGTAAGCGGGCTGTCTTGCCAGGTTGCCCCCGAACATGAGCCTGGTGCCGATTCTCTTGGAGTCAAGGTACCTGATGAAATCCTGCCGGGAGAACGGAGCTTCGTCCTTCACCGTCAGAGGGTAGCCGAACCACGACGGTTCTCCTCCCTGTATGGAGCGGGGGAGGATAAACCACTCTTCATATTCCTTGAAGAGGCCGTCCAGCGCCCTGAAGTTTCTTTCGCGCGTCTTGGCGAAATCGGGAAGGCGGCTAAGCTGGACTTCGCCGATCGCGGCCTGAAGGTCCGTCATCTTCAAGTTGTACCCTATCTCGGAGTACACGTACTTGTGGTCGTAGCCCTCGGGTAGGCCGGGAAAAGCGGTGTCGTACCGGCGGCTGCAGGTGTTGTCGTGACCGGGTTCGCACCAACAGTGCCTGCCCCAATCCCTAAGAGACCTCACGATCCCGGCCAGCTCTCCGGACTGGCATAGGACAGCTCCTCCTTCTCCCGTAGTGATGTGGTGAGCAGGATAGAAGCTGAGGGTCCCCAGGTCCCCCCATGAGCCTAGCGGCCGCCCATCAAAGGACGCGCCAAGCGCGTCGCAGGCATCCTCGATCAGAAACAGGCCGTATTCCTCGCAAAGCTCCCGCACACGGTCCACCTCGAAGGGATTCCCCAGGCAGTGGGCAAGGAAAACCGCGCGTGTACGAGGTGTCAGGGCGGCTTCGATATCTGACAAGTCCGGGTTGTACGTCCCCAAACGGCAGTCCACCAGGGACGCGGTCAACCCGTTTTGCAGGATCGGGTTCAACGTGGTTGGAAAACCGAGAGCCGCGGTCACCACTTCGTCGCCCTCTCGGAGCCTTCTATCTCCAAGGCTCCGGGAGCATAGCGCCGAAACCGCCAGAAGGTTGGCGGAAGACCCTGAGTTGGTCAGGACGACTGCCTCGACCCTCAGCATGGACCGCAGCTGGCTCTCGAACCGGCGGCAGTGGGGCCCTGCCGTGAGCCAGAACTCCAAAGCACACTCGACCAGGGCCTCCAGTTCCTCGGGGCCGAACGCTTTGCCCGAGACCGGCACCCAGTCCACGCCCGGCCGAAACGCCCGGTTCGCGAAGCGTTCGGTGTAGTGCCGCCTTACGGCTTGTCGGAGGTCTTCACTTAAACCCAAGTGTGGTCACCTCGAGCACAGACAACTCAGTCACAGACATCTCAATCACAGACAGGCGCCTCAAGCACAGTCACCACAGGCATGGTCACATCATGACGATATCCCACGAGTAGGGGATCGTTCCGTCGGTGGGACTCATCCTGACGATCTCAGACGGATCGTACGGGTGAGAGGCGCAGTTACACACGATCGACGGGTTTGTGCCAAGGCCCTTGAAGCCGTTCCACACTCCGGGAGGCACAGTTACCCGGGAGTAGTTGCCTTCACCTATGAAGAGTTCCATCAATTGCCCGCGGGTGGGTGAGTCCTCCCGCGCGTCATAGAGGACGAGTTTGATGATACCCACCGGCACCGTGTAGTTCAGCGTCATGACTTTATGCAGATGCCAACCTTTCACGACTCCGGGGAAGACCATGGAGAAGTACACTTCCCCAAACCCGACAAAGTCGGGATCGTCGCATCGCATGAAGTGCATGACTTTGCCGCGCTCGTCAGGGATTTGATCTAGTCTCTTGACCACGACTCCCTCGATGAGTCCCTCGCTCATGCATAAAACCCCGCCTTCAGCCTTGGCACGTACCAGTCGATGGTCTCCCTCAGGCCGTCTTCCAGGCCGTACGCGGGCGACCAGCCAAGGGATTCTCTGGCCTTCTTGGACGAGAGGTACTGGGACCGGATTTCGCCTACGGCCGTGTTCCTGATGTCAGGCTCCAAGTCCGTCCTGCCCATCAGCCTGAGGATGGTCTCCACGATTTGAAGTACGGTTACCGGCCTGTCGTAGCCGAAGTTGAACGCTTCTCCCCGGAGGGCCGGCGATTGCGCTACCGCCGACGTCAGCGTCATATAGGCCGAGACCGCGTCTTTAACGTAGATGTAATCCCGGACAAACTTGCCGTCGGACCGCAAGACGGGGCGAGCCCCACGGCAAACGTCCCGGATGGTCCCCGGGACTATCCTGTCGAAGTTGAGGTCTCCCGCGCCGAAGATGTTTCCGCAGCGGGCTATCGCGAGCGGCATCTTGTAAGTGAGGGCGTAGCTCCGGGAAACCAGGTCGACGCAGCTCTTGGAGACGTCGTAAGGATACGTGCCTCTTAGAGGGCAGTCCTCGGTGTAGGGAAGGACCGGGCTTTCTCCGTAAGCCTTGTCGCTGGACGCCACGACAATGGCCTGAAGCCGCTTGCCGTAGAGCCTTAGGGCGTCTAACAGGTTCCATGTGCCCCGGACGTTTGCCTCAAAGGTGCCTCTCGGGTAGTTGAGGCTGACTCCCACCTGGCTTTGGGCGCCCAGGTGGAAGACTATTTCTGGTTCGTACTCGGCGACTACCCGGCACATGTCGTCGTACTCGCGCAGATCGCCCCGGGCTTGGATGGCGCGGCCGATGTCGCCGGACTCCACCGCTAGGGAAGAGGGCACGTCGTCCCGCACGAAAGACACGACTTTAGCGCCGGCGTGTAGCAGCGCGGACAACAGGTGAGACCCGACAAGCCCGGTGGCGCCGGTCACAAGCGCGACCTTGCCCGAGAAAGCCGGCTGGCCAAGCGAGGCTACCACTTTTTCCACGGCGCTTCCCCCTTATCCCACAGTTCATTTAGGAGCCGCACGTCGCGGAGGGTATCCATGGGGTGCCAGAAGCCGTAGTGGGGATAGACGCCCAGTTCACGGTTGGACGCCAGCTTTTCCAAGGGAGTTCTCTCTAGAATCGTGCTGTCGTCGGCGAGCAGATCGAACACTCTATTGGAGAAAATGAAGAAACCGCCGTTGATCCATCCTTCGCCCGTCTGGGGTTTTTCGTTAAATGTGCGCACTTCCTGCCCGTCCAACTCTAAAGCGCCAAATCGCGACGGGGGCCTCACGGCCGTGAGCATGCACGGATGCCCGGATGACAGGTACCCCCGAACCTGTTCGTGGATATCGATGTCGGCCACGCCGTCGCCGTACGTAAGAAAGAAAAAGGGATCGTCGCAAACGTACTGCTTTAGCCGCCGCAACCGTCCTCCGGTCTGAGTATGTAGCCCGGTATCGACCAGCTTCACTGTCCATTGCTCTTCCGGACGGTGGGTCAAGGTGACCTCGCCTGTAGGGATGTGTATTTCGATGTCGCTTTGAAGGGCGCAGTAGTTTAGGAAGTACTGTTTGATGACTTCGCCCTTGTAGCCTAAGGCGACTATGAACTTGTTCACGCCGAAGCGGGAATAGATCTTCATTATGTGCCACAGGATAGGGCGCCCTCCTATTTCTACCATGGGTTTTGGCCGTACGGTGGTTTCCTCGCTCAGGCGGGTGCCCATCCCTCCGGCCAGAATTATGGCTTGGCGTTCCGACAGGTCTACGGATGTCATATTCATGATCCGCCTCCTGATCTTTCCATGTGACGTTATGTTAGCTGTCCCCGAGTTGAGAGCAGTCCCAGGAGTGACGCGGCTATCGCCGCGGAGTACGGGGCCAGGGCGCCATTCCGCGAGAAAACGGCTGAAAAAGACCTCCATACGCTGCCCGCGATTAACCACATGGCGGTGAGCGCGCCCACGATTCCGCATTCTAGGAGCACCAGGAGGTACAAGTTGTGGGGAGACATCCCGAGCGCTATGTCCGACTGGGCCGGACCCAAGCCCAATGGATTGGACCAAGAGAGCAGGAACGCTTGCCTGTAAGTCGCGAAGCGGCTCAAGTCGTATCTCTGTAGCCCAAGTCTTCCCACTGAGAGAGCTCTTACCTCGGGTATAGAAAGCAGGCCGAGCGCTGCCGGCACGACGACCATCAAGATAATGAGCAGAGTTTGAAACCGTCGCGCCGTGTTCGCTCCGGACGGGAGCGCGAAGTAGGTAGCCAAAGCGACGGCGAAATTGCCCCAAGCTGCCCTGGAGAAAGTCAGGAACACCGCCGCGGACAAGAGGGCGAAGGCACCCAACCAGGCGGTTTTTCGGGCAGGGCGCGTCTCTCCTTCCATCCGGCTCAAGGCCAGAAGGACCGGAGGCACAAGGAACGACCCGAAGGTGTTGGGGTCTTTGAAAAAGCCCGTGAGCCTTCCCGAGAAACGGATGAGCAGCCCGAAATCAGGGATGACGCGCAGATACGCCAAGATCCCTATCGCGGACGCGAATAGGGCAGAGGTCAGGTATCCTGAGAGGAGCAAGTCGAGAGCATGCCTCTTGTACTTGTTCAAGAAGCCGCAGTAGAAAACCCAGCTTAGCGCAAGGTAGAACGTGATCAGGAAGTACTTGGCGGCGAGGTAAGGGTCTGCTTCGGCAAAGAACATGGAAACCAGGTTAGCCTCTATGAAGGCCAGCAGCAGAAAGGCCGGAAGCACAGTGTGCTTAGGAAAGGAAAGACGGGACGTCAAGACACCTATCAGGAAGAGAGCGATGAAGAGCAGGTCATACAGTGCCGGCTCCGCAAAGACGACGGACCCGGAGAAGACCAATAACCACACGAAAACTCCGTAGGTCCGGGGAAGCCTGTTTTCCCATACGAGTTCCATTTCGGGTTCCATCGCGGTTCACTCTCACAGTCTTCCAGAGGTCGCAGAGGCGTTGTCCTACGCTATGGCCTGTTGGGTAACAGGGAAGCCGCAGCCGGTGTCTCGAGCGCCTCCCTGAGACCGACCACAGAAGCGTGGTCACCGGTGTTCAGAAGGTGCCTTAAAGTCTTACGAAGACCGGAACGAAGGTTGGTTTGGGGCCGCCACCCAAGGACCATCGCCGCTTTGGAATTGTCAAGAGTGCTGTGGGCGATCTCCCCTTCGGTTCTCGGGGCGAACACAGGCCGCAAGTTCGTTCGTGTGAGACGCGCGATTGTTGATAGGAGGCGTCTCACCGATATGGCGCGCCCCGAACTGATGTTAATCGCGTGATTCTCGCCTAGGGTGAGCGCGGCCAGGTTGGCTTGGGCCACATCTTCGACGTACACAAAATCCCTTGTTTGCTCGCCATCGCCATACACGACAGGGGTTGCTCCGTTTAGGGCGCACTGCAAGAACCTTGAGACCACCCCCGGCTCTTTGGACCGTTCCTGGCCGGGGCCATATACGTTGGAGTACCTCAATATGGTGAATGGAAGGCCGTAGTGGAGCCCGAACATCCGAACGTACTTCTCCGCCGTCAGTTTTGAGAGACCGTAAAAGGTGGTCGGCCGGAGATCAGTATCCTCAGTCGTCACCGGACCCGCGCTTGTCCCGTATACGGCCGCGGAGGAGGCGTAAACTACTTTCTTGACGCGGAACTCGACGCACGCCCAAAGCAGGTTGGTAGTACCTAACACGTTTACCCTTGCGTCCTCCAGAGGGTCTCTTATGGACGAAGCCACTCCTACCTGAGACGCGAGCATTATGACGTAATCGGGTTTCTCTTCCTTAAATACGTGTCTCAGTTCAGGGGAGGCGATGTCCATGACGTGCAGGCGGGCCTCCGGCAACGCGTGGTTACCGGAACTCAGATTGTCGACGACAGAAACGCGGTGTTTGCGTTCGGCGAGAAGGCGAACGGTACAATGGCCTATGAAACCGGCACCCCCGGTGACAAGAACTCGAGCCACATGGCGCATCTCCTTTCGAACCGCCTTCCGGCGGTTCTTCTGTTCTATTCAACGCCACGCCATACTTATGCCAACTTTGTTTT
>DULO01000075.1 GCA_012840345.1 Candidatus Fermentithermobacillaceae bacterium | reverse complement strand
GCTTCGCCTGTAGAGCTTCTGTCACCTCGGCTTGAAGCACCTGGTTCAACACCTGCTCCACCAATCTCGCCATGGCGCCGTCTTCTTTGAATAGCCCGTGCACAATCTCGTCTGAAAGGGTAATCTGATATTGGGTCACCGTTGCTCCTCCTCGACTAGTGATCTGTTCAATCAACCAGTCTACCAGAGGGGTCGGTGGCCCGAGCTATGTTCTCGTCACGATCCCTTTTTACAGAAGTTTAAGGACACTACTTGATTCGCGAGGACTCAAGGTCATACAAGTCCAACAACTGCTTCAGTACGGTCATGTCAAAGGACGCATTATGAGCTACAACTATCTGGTCGGACATAATCCCCCGAATCTCCGGCCATATCTCGTTGAATCCGGGCTTTCCCGCCACCATCTCGGCTGTAATACCATGAATCTGGACATTGTATGGGTTGAAGTACGCAAGATGCTCGGGCGGGGAGACTAGCCACGTAAGCTCCTCGACGACTCTCCCGTCCCTGAAAAGCACTAGACCAACGGCACAGACGCTCGCACGCTTCTCATTGGCAGTCTCGAAATCCAGTACAACGAAGTCAATGCTCACGCCAACAACCCCCAGCAAGACACCATTGTGTTCTCCCTAGCAAACCGTGTATCGCTGAGCGCAAAACTCGGACCAGCGGCACTCCTCGCAACGAGGTTGGGTTGGCAAACAGATTGTTCTCCCAAGCTCCCATAGAACCAGATCAAAGATGCCCGGATACTCTGGGTTCAGTTCTCGTGCCCGGTAGATGATGAACTCCGCCGGAGCGTTTTCGGGAACAAACCCCATTCTGGCAAAGACACGTCGAATCTGGACGTCCACCGATATATCGATCGAGAACCTGTCACTCACCGCAACACGGAAGTCTCGAACCAAAACGTTGGCAGCCATTGTAGCGATCTTTTGGCCTACTCCGTCGAATTCAAGGAAACGGCGAACGATAGTGGCGCTGGAAGGCCTACCTGCCCAGATCCCCGAAGCATTTCCGGCGTACTGTGCTTCAATGCGGCGAATCGCGGAGTATAAAGCCTTCGCCATCAGCTCCGGGAACCTATGAAGGGCGGGCGGACCGCTCAACACCTTCTTGATATAAGGCTCGGTCAGCTCAGATAGAGCAGGGAAATCGAATCTGCCGACGGCCTGCTTTAGATGGTACGGTATGCACCAAGCTTTCTCGGCCGACATCTGGCGGTCCATTACACAAGCGATCACGAAGGCATGCGGATACTCGTCCAGGTTATTGAAGAGAATATCTGCTTCGACAACGCGCGTAAACTCCATGAACTTCCGCGGTCCAGACAGGCGCTCCTGTCCCTGGGCTACCAGTTGCTCACTGAGTCGAGTGAGTTTGTCGCCGCTCACAGGTCCTTCCCCCTCGCCGTTTTTGTGGTCTCAACCTCGCTGAATGACATCCCGGAAAATCACCCCGCTGCCGGCTCTCGTGGACAGGCTGTCCCGCCCACCGCGTCACTGAATCTCGAGAACAACCGTTCGAACAGAGTCAGCATGGTTACTGGTCGATCGTGAAACAAGCTGCGTTCGGAGAGTGTTACAGTGATGGCAAGGGAGTAGTTTCTGCAATAGTTGGCGCAGTTTTCGTTCAAGCAGAGGTTTTTCACCGCAGATTGCGGCAAATCCTGCCTAGAATGCGGCTTGACCCCCTAACTTTGGACACCTAAGTGCCCGCAGCCGTGCAACTCGCATCCTTGCTTTGATTTTCTCGATAATACTCGTCCGGAGGACGGTAGCCGCAGGCCGAGTGCAGTCAACGGGTGTTGTGAAATTGCATGAATCCTTCGATGGCTTGGTACGCGTCCCAATAGGTCATGAACTTGCTGTCGGCCAGGCATTCCCTTTCCAAGATCGAGTGGAACGACTCGATGTGCGCGTTTTGATGCGGTCTCCGAAGCAGGGCGCTCGCTCCTGCACCTCATCATGCGTCGGGTACTCGATTTCGGTGCGGCCATGTAGTAGGTGAAACCGCGTGCGCAAGCCGAGCAGAACCGAGCAAAGCCGAGGGAAGCCGAGCAGAACCGAGGAAAACCGAGAAAGACCGAGCAAAGCCCAGCAGAGGCGTACAAAGCCGAGCAAGTCAGGCACAAAGACAAATGCGGTTATGCTGTTCAGAGCATAACCGCAGTAACCGCAACTGACCAAAGATAACGGCAGTAACCGCAACTAACCAAACATAACCGCACGTGTCCGCAACCAACCGCACGTGATAAGTTGTCTTGCTGCCAGGCCTCCTCAGCGCGAACCGTCCACGCGCCTTAGCGATCGCACACCAGAGAGAGCTCCCTATGGAACACCTTGTAGAAGTGCTGTTCCATCCTCTGTTTGGCTTCGTGCTTCGAATACTTCTCCCACATGGGCTCCGCGTCGATCTCCACCCTTAGCGGATGATTGTCTTCAACATATCGCCTGTCTATGGTCAGGTTGTCTTCCTCCGCGCAGGCCTTAAGGCGGTCGGCCGTCTTTCTGGCAAGCTCCTCTAGCCCTTCTTCTATGGCGTGTGCTCCCGCCTCACCGAGGCCCTCAGATACCGCCTCGAGAAGGTAGTAGTACAGTTTGATACTGAGGGTGTTGAATCCGGCCTTGCCGTCTACCGGTCGCGGAGGTAAGTCAGGTTCTACGTATTCCGGGTCATACTCCTCGAAGCACACCGGACGCAGGTCTTCCGGAAGGTTCTCTGGACGCAGTACCACGTTGAAGGCGCAGTGATCGTCGCCTTCCTGGGTCAGGGTCTTGGCCAGGTTAACCTGAGTGTATCCAAATGCGTACGAGGAATAGCAAGAGTTGTGGAACTCCTCGCAGTATATCCTCCCGATAGCCATGTGACCGTATTCTTTCCATACCTCAGCCATCGGGCAGATCAGTGTGTGAGATACACGCTCTTGAGGGTTGAGTTCTTGTTTTTTGCGACGGAAGCGCGGGTCCGACGGCAAGTCATGGTACAGACCAAACAAGTTCTGCATGTTAATCTTAGCGCCCGCAGCAAGATGCAGTTCGCGCGAGGTTAAGGCCCTATCGCGGCCGAAGCGCCGCGTACCTTCGCGCACCCACCGCTCTCCCTCTTCGCCAAAACGGTCAAGAACACTCTGGACGATGAACCCGTACAACATGGTGTACGCATCTGACAGATTCATCATGCACTTCTGCTCGTAGGTGTACATAGTAGCCTCCCAGTTCAATCAGTTTCAGCTCAGGCCAAGCGCTTTCTTGAGACGGTCCAAAAGGTTCACTTGCAGGAGAAGAGGAGCATTGTGTCCGCTGTATTGGGCCCACAACGATTCGGAGTCGGTTTCCAACGCGAGCGGGAAGTTTTCTCTTAGGAAGTCTCTGTCGCAGGTGTTCAACGTATCATCGGCATGCGTCTTCAAAACAGGCGCCAGTGCCGCGGCAAGCTCCCGCAAACCCGCTGTCACGGCAACAACTCCGTCTTTGCCGAATCGCTCTTCCGCCACCTCTAACAGGTAGTAATACGTCTTGATGGACAAAGCGTTTAGCCCATCCCTAAAACTAGGACTGGTCGGCACCACTTCACTCCCGGACTGACCCGGCTCTGAGAAACTTTCCTTGAGCTGCGCGTCTGACAGGTTGGCCCTGCGGTAGTACACCGAGAAGCGGCAGTGATTGTCCCTGTCACATGTCAATAGTGCACTCAGATTAACTTGGGCCTTCCCGCCGGTATAGGCTTTGAGAAGTGCGTGCTGGTACTCCTCGCAGTAACACAGACCCAAATCCCGGTGACCTGCCTTTACCCACAGGTCTGCCACAGGGCAGGTATATACCTCCCACAGCCTGACCTGGTCCGTCTCTGCTAGGATCGTTTGCCTGACTCTGGGGTCAGGTAGACAATCAAATCCTCCGTACAAGGTCTTGAGATTCGTCTTCGCCCCCGCGGCAAGATGCGACTCTCTCAGCGTCCGACCGCGGTCCTCGCTCAAGCGCCGCACTGCCTCACGAATGGCGCCTTTGGCCCGCTGTCCACAGTATTCGACCATGCTCGCGCACAAGTGCATGTAGAGCATCGCCCAGCAGTCCTGCTGGTTCTGCAGAGGGATTTCATGAATGTTGTCCATTATGTGGCCTCCATAATCACCGTATTAGTCCAACAAGAAACACGCTGCCTGGTGGTTGGGCCCGATTTCGCAGAGCTCGGGTTCTTCCTCGTGGCAGCGACTCATGACCTTGGGACACCGGGTCGCGAACCTACACGCCTTAGGAAGGTTCACAGGCGAAGTGATCTCGCCCCTCAGGATGATCCTTTTCGGCCGGTCGTGCAGTCTCGGAATCGGAATGGCCGACAAGAGAGCCTCGGTATAGGGGTGTGACGGATGAGCGAACAGCTCATCAGCGGGCGCCTTCTCGATGATTTTCCCCAGGTACATGACCGCGATCTCGTCGGAGAAGTGATGCACGACCGAAAGATCATGTGTGATAAACAGGAGAGTGAGGCCTAATTGTTCCTGCACCTCACCCATAAGATTCAGAATCTGAGCTCGAATCGAGACGTCCAACGCCGAGACGGGCTCATCGCACACGATAAACTCGGGGTCTAGAACCAATGCACGCGCAACCCCGATACGCTGACGCCTGCCGCCGTCCAGCTCATGCGGATACGTGTTCCGCAACCTCCGGGATAACCCAACAAGGTCCATAATCTCCAGGACCTTGTTCATTCGCTCATCCCTGTCTTCGATCATCCGGTGGAGCCGAAGCGGCTCTTCAATGATCTGGCTCACCGTCATCCTGGGATTGAGTGACGAGAAGGGATCTTGGAAGATCATCTGCATCTTCTTTCGCATGTCGCGCATCTCGCCCGAGCTCAAAGACGCGATGTCCGTGCCGTGGAACAGCACTTGCCCTGACGTCGGCTCTATTAGCCGGAGCAGGAGCCTTCCCGTGGTTGACTTCCCGCAGCCGGATTCGCCGACCAATCCCAGCGTCTTTCCTTCAGAAATGGTGAAGGACACTCCGTCTACGGCATGCAGGAGCCCGCGCTTCGTCGCAAAGTACTTCGTCAGCCCTCGTACGTCTATAAGCGGCGCGTTTTCAGTCACCCATGTTCACCGTCCTAGCCCCACTGATTTCTTCATTGAAGAGGTGGCAGTTGACGAAGTGCTCGCCCCCAAAGTAAGTGGGGTTCGGCTTCTCCACCCGACATACGTCCTTGGCGTGGTCGCATCGCGGCCAAAAGGTGCATCCCGTGGGAAGATTGCTTGGGTCGGGCATCAGCCCCTTAATAGGCTGGAGTTTCGCCCTGCGGTCATCCAGTCTTGGCAACGAGCCGAAAAGGCCCTTTGTGTACGGGTGGAGCGGATCATCGAAGACATCGTGCAACGTTCCATGCTCCACGATGGAACCTGCGTACATGACCGATACCGAATCACAGGTCTCCGCGACAATCCCTAGGTCATGTGTGATCATGACCATTGAGGTCCTGTATTGGTCCTTGAGGTCTTTCATTAACCCCAAAACCTGCGCTTGAATAGTAACGTCGAGGGCTGTCGTGGGTTCGTCGGCAATAATCAAGTCGGGCTTGCACGAAAGCGCCATGGCTATCACCACTCGTTGTTTCATGCCTCCGGAGAACTGGTGCGGGTATTCGCTTCCCCGGTCGCGCGGTATTCCGACCATCTCAAGCATCTCGTGGGCCTTCTGGAGCACCTGCGAACGGGTTAGAGATCTGTCGTGTGCCCGGATCGCTTCCGAAATCTGCCTCTCGATGGACATGACCGGGTTCAAAGAACTCATCGGATCCTGGAAAATCATCGACACGGTCTTGCCTCGGATTTGCTTCATCTCTCTGTCGGACTTGTGTAGAACGTCCTCACCGTTAAGCAGGATGGCGCCGCCCAACACGACTCCGGCAGGTTTGGGAATGAGCCCCATGACGGCAAGCCCGGTGGTAGTCTTGCCTGCTCCGGTCTCGCCCACGAGCCCCAGAGTTTGACCGCGCCCCACTGTCAAGCTCAACGAGTTGACGGCATGCACAACCCTCTCGCGCGTGCGATACTCCACCACCAAGTCCCGTATCTCAAGCGTGTTGTTGCTCTGAGAACCAATTACCATAGCGCATGCTCTCCTATTTGAGTCTTGGATCAAGCGCGTCCCGGAGACCATCTCCCAGGAGATTGAGCGCGAGAATAGTCGACATGATGGCGAGACCCGGGATGATGGACAGATAGCTGTAGTCCCTGATGTATGTCCTGCCGCTTGCGAGCAATCCTCCCCACTCAGGCGCGGGCGGCTGCACCCCCATACCGAGGAAGGAGAGCGCGGCAGTATTGTAGATGGCTTGGGCGATCCTCAACGTAAACTGAACAATGATGGGTCCTATGCAGTTCGGAAGGATATGACGCAAAATGACCGTGCCGTGCTTAGCTCCGATAGACCGGGCTGCCTCAACGTATTCGGCCTGGCGAACTGTCAATACTGATGCCCGGACTACGCGAGCGAAGATCGGAATCGAAGACGCGCCCAAAGCAAGCGTTAGGTTCGTGGTATTTGCTCCAAGGGCAGCCACAATGACGATGGCAAACAGGGTCATCGGGATCGCCAGCAGGACGTCGGTGAGCCTCATGATTATGTTGTCTATCACGCCTCCGAAGTAGCCGGCCATGGCCCCGAGCGTTCCACCCACGGCCAGGGCGAGCACGACCGACGAGAAGCTGACAACAAGGGACATGCGGCTCCCATGAACTAACCGCGCCAGGAGGTCTCGCCCGTACTCGTCGGTCCCAAGCAGGTGACCCTTCAATGACGGAGGCTGAAGACGCGAGGGGATATCCTGCATGATTACCTCCGTCTCGTAGTCGTATATCAGGTCTGCGCATATGGCGGTCAAGACCAGGATAGTGAGGAACACCATCCCTGCTACCGCCCCTTTATTGCTAAGAAGACGCATCCATGACTCCTGCAGGAGGCTCATGCTACCCTCTTCTGGTTCGGCTCTTCTACGGAAAAGGTGCTTCATCACGTCTCGACACTCCTACGCGTACATGGATTTCACTCTGGGGTCCAGTAACCCGTAGAGCAGGTCAACGACTAGGTTGATGACTGAGAAACTGACGCTCATTACTACCATGCAACCCAGAATCATCGGGACATCCCGCGCGTTAACCGACTGAACAATCAACCTGCCTAGGCCGGGCCATGCAAAAACCGTCTCCGTCAAGACAGCCCCGCCGATGAGGCCCCCGAGTTGCACTCCCACAACGGTGACCGTCGGAATGAGGGCGTTAGGAAACGCATGGCCGAGAATAGCGGAGGCGTTGGAGATTCCCTTGGATTTCGCGGTCCGTACGTAGTCCTGGCGAATGGTCTCTAGCATCGATGACCGGGTGGTGCGCGCTATCGCCGCCATGTTCATAAAACCTATAGCGATGGAGGGCAGGACGTAGCTCCTCCACCCCATGTTGGCCCCCTGAACCGGGAGCCAACCCAGCCGTAGGGAAAAAACGAGAACCAGCATGAGAGCCATCCAGAAAGCAGGCATCGAGATACCTACAAGGGATAACACCATACAGGTGTTGTCGAAGATGGTGTTCTGTTTCACGGCAGCGATGATGCCCAACGGTATGGCTATCAGGATGGATACGGCGGCAGAAACCAGCGCCAATTTAAGTGTATACGGGAAGCGGGCGGCCACTTCTGAAGCCACCAGCCGGTTAGTGATGTACGATTTGCCCATATCGCCTTTGCACAGGTTGACCATGTAGCGGAAGTACTGCACGAGGACCGGATCCTCCAGCCCCATTTGCTCGCGTAACTCCTTTACTTCTTCGGGAGACGCGTTCTCGCCCAGAATCAACCGTGCAGGATCACCGGGAGCAAGCTGCATAATCATGAAAACCAAGAAAGTGATACCGATCAGCACGGGGATCATGGCCAGCAATCTCTTGATCATGTAGCGGATCATGGCGTACCTCCATTCAGGGCCTCCCGCAAGCGCGCTTCAGAACAACGAGCCGCCATGCCGGAAGCTTTCTCTCGCTTTTGCAACGGAGAGTCGCCGTAGGAAGCGGAGTCGGACCTGCCCACCCTGGGGAGGGTATGGCATGAACGGGCCGGCCCGACTCCATCTTCCCTAGCAGGACCTCAACCTCCGTCTACTTCTTCCAGTAGAAATCGTTGTAAGCTGTGTATCCTGTGGCGCTGCAGACAATTCCGGCGAGATCCTTATGGTGGGCCCTCAACCACACCGACTGATAGAGAGAGATCTGCGGAGAGAGCAGGTTGACTTCACTGACGATCTCCTCTATGAGGGCCAAACGGGCGTCATTGTCGATCGTACCCTCAGCTTGGAGTACTAGGGCATCGATTTCGGGGCTGTTGAGGGACCCCGGATACGCGTTGCGCCTGTTGGAGTGGAAACGCTGGACGTAGGTCAGCGAGTTCGACGGCGACCAGGACGCGATTACCCCAACGTAGTCCCCGGCTGTCCACTTGGCGAAGTATGTAGCCGTGTCCATTGGGACAACCTCAACCTTGATACCAAGCTGGGCCAGGTTGCTCTGGATGATCGTGGCGATGGCCACTCTTGTCTCGTTGGAGCAAAGGATCGGCAGGTTGATGGTGGAAGGATCCCCGCCCCAAGCATTCAGATACTCACGAGCCTTGTCCAAGTTGTACTCCGGAGCGTTCTTGTTGGTAGAGCCCCAGAATCCTTGGGATATGACCGAATAGTTGACTCTGCCGTAGCCGTTAAGAGCGCCGTCAATGATGTCTTGCCTGTTAATGGCGTAGTTGATCGCCCTTCGTACGTTGGGATCGTCAAACGGCTTGACATCGTTGTTCATGAACAGCGTAACGTTGTCAACTGTGTCGACTTCTAGCACGTTGACGTTCGGATTCGCGTTGAGTCTGGCCACGTCCGCGCCGGAGACTTCCCATACGAAGTCGACCTCACCGGCCTCAAGCGCGATGGCCCTGGAAGCTCCTTCGGGGATTATGACGAACTCAAGGTTCTTGATCTTTGCCTTGTGATCGGCGTCGAAGTAGTCCTCAAACGCCTCGTACTTAAGGCTGTTGCCGTAGTCCCAGCTCACGAGCTTGTACGGGCCGGTCCCTATCGGCTCCATGTTGAAATCATGGCCTTTCTCGATTAGGGACTTGGGCAGGATGAAGTTGTAGTGATAGCCCAGGTCATATAGCAGCCCGGCGTAAGGCTTGTGAGTAGTGATCTTGACCGTGTAGTCATCGATCGCTTCGACGGATTTGATGGAGCCGGTGTAGAGCGTACTTCCCGGAACGGTTTTCGCGTACTCGATGGTTGCCACGACGTCATGAGCGGTGAACAGGTCGCCGTTGTGGAACTTGACGCCCTCTTTCAGCTTGAACGTCCACTCTGTGTCGTTCTCGACACTGTACTCATAAGCAAGGTCCGGCACTGGCAACAGACTCGCATGGTCAATCTTGTAGAGACTGTTGAACGTTAGGAGGTTTAGACCCACCGAGATGAGAGAATCGTGGTCGCAGGTAGTGAGGGACGGGGGTTCGCTAGTCAGGGCCACCCTCAGTGTGTCTTTCGGTGCAGGGGGCTCGCCGCCTTGGGGCTCGCCCTGGGTACCCTGGGAACATCCACTTAAGGTACCGACGAGCAAGACGAACGCAAGAACAACACACATCGCTCGGACCCACTTGTACATCTAATCACCTCATTTTGTGGGATTGGGAGTAGCTGCTTTTACGGATCTGAAGACGGAGCCTCGGCCGAAATCGATTGCACTTGTGCTTACAATAACAATAACACTTGCTCTCGCTGGGCTTGTACCTTAATATGGTGATGCTGGTTATCGTCTTTCACTATGACAGGGCTTGGCAACTGGGGGTCCAACGGGGTGACAATCACTCAGATCAAGTTCGTCATCGAAGCGTCGAGGGCGGGCTCCATCAACCGGGCGGCCGCCAACCTCTTCATATCCCAATCAGTCTTGTCCGCGTCCATCAAGCGTCTTGAAGACGAGCTAGGCCGGCAGATCTTCATACGAACCAACAAGGGCGTGCGGCTCACTAGGTTCGGCCAGGACTTCGTCTCATACGTTACACCTATCGCCATGCAGGTGGACCAGATCCACGCCATGTTGGCCCGCTCAAGCGATAAGCACTCGGTAGTCTTTAGGGTGGCAAGCTCGGGGTTCTTCTTCTTGAGTGATATCTTTAAGCAGCTGTACGACAAGTACAAGGCTATGGGCATACGCATCAACACGTACGAAGGGTCGATAGGTGAGGTAACCCGACTCGTACGAGACCAGGTGGCCGAGGTAGGAATAGTGAGACGATGGAGCTGCTATCGCAACGCTCACACGAGCCAACTCCACGCTCTCAGGCTCAGGTTCTACCCCATCGCGGCTCTGAACGTCGGCATCACGGTAGGACCGAACAACCCGCTTTTCCATCAGGAATCCAACTACGTCACGCCTGACATGATCAAGGGATATCCCGCTATCATGTATGGATATATGGACGACGGACCATACGCCGACATCTTTGACCGGCTGAAGCTCCCGGCTTCATCCAACAAGATAGTCACGACCTCCCGGGCCGTGGTGTATGAGATGTTGGCACTAACTGACGCGTACTATCTCAATTCCCTGTACCACAAAGACCCGTCGCAAGTCGTTATCCGGGACTTCCGTTCGCCGCAACGCACCCTGCTGCTGAAAGACTGCGATATCAAGTCCGAGATCGGATGGATCAAGATTGAAGAGTCGGACCTCTCAAGAATCGCGGCAGAAGCGGTCGAGATGATCGCCGACCACATCATCTCGCGGATATGCGTCTAGGGCTATAACGGTTATCGGTTTGATGAGTAGCGAGGGGTTGGTGGGGCTAGGCAAAACGTAGAAGATAGGGGATCGCTGATTCCGACGGCTGCTGTCTTCTTCTATCCTGGTCGTCGTCCTTGCGTTGACGGGTGATGGCAGCAAGAGCTACTGCATCTCTTCCAGTCTGAGTTCTTTCTGCAGCAGGAAGTACCTCTTCCTGTTTCTGCTTCGGCTTTCATAGGTCATCTCTTCTATCTTTATCATTTACTCTCCTTACAGCGCCAATAAGCGTTCACCCTTGATATCTTCAGGACTCCATGAAATCAGTGCGAACTTTCCATTTGCATGTTCATTGATGCGGTTGAGCCATTCTATTTCGCCAGTTGCCTTAGCCATCAGTATGGGATTTGTCGTATCCGTGCCGTAAAGTGACTGATTGACCACCCACCACTTAGCGGCGATACCCGCGCGCTTTAAATCATCTTCAAGACGGAGAGCCTCATAAACGGGAGTCGCTTCCGG
>DULO01000074.1 GCA_012840345.1 Candidatus Fermentithermobacillaceae bacterium | reverse complement strand
CCCTCGCTCGACTTGCATGTTTGAGGCACGCCGCCAGCGTTCGTCCTGAGCCAGGATCAAACTCTCCGTTACACCTTTTCCTTCCATTCTCAGGTTCCCGTTACGCTGTTCAGTTTTCAAGGACCGACTTCTTGTCGCTTCTTTCGCGACCCCCTCTCGGGGGCGCAAGGAGTACTATAGCACCCTTAATTGAGGAGATCAAGCCCCTCTTGAAAAGGATTTACCGCATGTAGCAGGAAAGTATACGAGAGGCCAGTCTACACCTTGGGTCTTAGCATCGGAAACAGCATGACGTCCCTAATCGAATCGATTCCGCAGAGGAGCATCACAAGACGTTCGATGCCAATTCCCAAGCCGCCTGCGGGCGGCATCCCGTACTCAAGGGCGGTTATGAAGTCCTCATCGTAAGGGTGCGCCTCGTCGTCGCCCAAAGCTTTTTCTCTCGCCTGGGCAATGAAGCGTTCCTTTTGGTCAATCGGGTCGTTCAGTTCCGAGAAAGCGTTGCCGAGCTCCCTGGTGAGGACAAACGGCTCAAACCGGTATGTCATTCTCGGATTGTCCTCGATCCTTTTGGCCAGAGGAGAAATCTCCACCGGATAATCCATAAGGAAAGTAGGTTCGATAAGGCTGGGTTCGACATACTGGTCCAAGAGCTTATCTATGACGCTTCCAACCGTAACGGCCTTGTCCATCTTGAGTTGGAGCTTCTCGACGACGGCTTTCGCGTCCTGGTCATCACGGAGGTCTTCGGGACGAATCCCGCAAAGCTGGGTGATTCCATCCCAGACTTTCAGCCGCTTCCACGGAGGAGTCAGGTCAATCTCGTGCCCTTCGGCGCGAAGTTTGGTGGTGCCCAAGACCTCCATGGCGCAACCTGAGATCATCTCCTCAACCAGGTCCATCATGTCGTTGTAATCGGCATAAGCCTGGTACACCTCGAGCATGTAAAACTCGGGGCTGTGCTTGGTGTCGATTCCTTCGTTTCTGAAGTTGGGGCCGATCTCGTAGACCCTCTCAAGCCCGCCTACCAGGAGCCTCTTTAGGTACAGCTCGGTGGCTATGCGCATGTACATGTCGATGTCCAGCGCATTGTGATGGGTGATAAATGGGCGCGCGTGAGCGCCTCCCGCAATCGATTGGAGGACAGGGGTCTGAACCTCAAGGAAACCCCTCTCGTCCAGGTATTTGCGTATATACGAGATTATTCTTGTGCGTTTTACGAAGGTATCCTGTACTTCCGGATTGACGATAAGGTCAAGGTATCTCTGCCTGTACCGAAGGTCCACGTCTGTGAGGCCGTGCCACTTCTCGGGAAGCGGCCTGAGGCACTTGCTGAGCATCGTCCACTCGCGAACTTCGACAGTAGGTTCGCCCCTCTTGGTCCTGAAGACGACGCCCTTGATGCCTACTATGTCGCCCAGGTCAAGAAGGTCGGTAAAATCAGCGTAGCTCTGTTCGCCCAAAACATCCACACGAGCGTGGAGCTGGACGCGGCCAGTCCTGTCCCGCAAGTCGGCAAAAGTGGCTTTGCCGTGGCCTCGAAAAGCGGTAAGCCTGCCGGCGACGCTAACAGTCTGGCCGGCCATATCGTCGCATTTCTCGGATATCTCTTTGGCGCAGGAGGTTACGTTATATTTCCCACCCCACGGATTAAGCCCTTTCCGGATCGCGAGGTCCAGTTTCGCTCTGCGGTGGGAGATCTCATCTTGGGGTTGGGATTCGGGGACATTCTTGTCTGTGGTTTGTCCGGACACTGCCTAAACCTCCTAATCGCCCAGTTTGTCGCCTTTTTATCCTTAGATAATAGCTTTTCTAGCAGCCAGTTTAGTCAGGACGCGAGAACCCATCGCGCCCTGTGTATTGACCGAGACTAGACGTGAATAGAGACAACCTCGTACTTGAATGTGCCTGCGGGGACCATCACCGATACCACTGACCCGAGTTTTTGACCCAGAAGGGCACGTCCAACCGGTGACTCGTTGGAGATCTTCTTCTTCGCGGGGTCAGCTTCCTGAGAACCGACTATCGTGTACTCAAGAATCTGGTTTCGGGTGAGGTCTTTCAAAGTCACCGTGCTGCCGATCGATACCACGTCAGGATCTCTGTCGCCGTTATCGGCTATCCTGGCATGGCGGAGAATTCTCTCCAACTCTAGAACCCGGCCTTCTACGAAAGCCTGTTCGTTCTTGGCGTCTTCATACTCAGAGTTTTCCGAGAGGTCTCCAAATTCTCTCGCGGCCTTTATCCTCTCGGCCACTTCCTTCCTTCTTACCAGCTTAAGGTAGTTGAGTTCCGCTTCCAGGTTCTTCTTACCTTCCGCTGATAGAAGAATCTCTCTGTCAGACATCCTCCCGCATCTCTGCCTTTCCTAAAGAAGTTACTAGGGTGCCGCGAAGACCGCCGCACCCAAATAAACGCATATCAGTGTATGTCCGCTAAACTCGCTCTATGCCCTACAGATACATAAAGACCGCTGCTAGCCAGGGCTTTACAGTGGTCCGCGCCTATAATCGGCAATGGAATTATAACATGAAGTCTCTCGGTGTCAATACGCCGGCGGCTCCATAATACCCTAAGCCAGCGGTAACGTGGGGCTTTAAGCCCTAGGTTCGCCGGGACTAAGAGCATTACAGTTGAACCATGAGCCGCCGCCGCTTCTCGAACGTCGCGATCCGCCTGTAACCGGCCTTCCATGCGGCCTCCTTGGCAACATTGAGATGTCTCCCGATGTCCTCCGGCGAATGGCCGTCGGATGAAAGCGTGATGGGGATATCCATGGCGAAGCACTGCTCGATGATAGCCTGTTCAGGGTATATCTCACGGACCGGCTTGTTCAGCCCGTTCGCGTTGATCTCAACGGTGAGGCCGCGCTCCCGGATGGCGGAAAGAACGGGCATGGCCAGCTTAACCGGGTCGCTCTTGGGGCGGTAGTCAAAGAGTTTTATGACGTCGAGGTGGCCCACGATGTCGCCAAACCCGTGCCGGACACCCCGTTCCAAGTTCGAGTAATACGCCCTGTACAACTCGTCGGGTTCCCACCGGTCGTAGCCTTCCAGCTGGTCAACTTCGTCAAATGACCAGCCGTCGATCGAATGGACGGAGCAGATGATGTAATCCATCTCCGGCTCCTGAAGGAAACGGCGGATGAGTTCTAGACGAGACGACGGACCGTAACTGACCTCCACGCCCAAACGGAGCTTCACTTCTGGAAACTCGCGGCGGACAGCTTCCAGGCACTCTTTGTCCCAAGAGTAAAACAGCCTGTCGTGATCTGATAGTCCGAGTTCCTTGATCCCCAAGGCTTTTGCCGTTTCAACCATCCTGACGAGAAGGTGCTCGTTGACCTGGACCTCTCCGTGGCAAGCGGGATGAGTGTGATAGTCGACTAACATGGCCTAGCCTCCGCGATTCCGGACCTTGATAACTCAATACCCCAGGTCCCGTGGTACCGCAAGCTCCCGGGTACCCCGAAGCCCCGGTTTTGGGCCACGGTTCTGGCCCGGGTGTATTCTAGCTTCGGGTCACGCCACGCTGCCATTCCGCCTGCGCCTGGCAGAATCTTTTATGCGTTCGATCTGCTCCAGCGTAACCGGTCGTTCAAAGCTCCTGAAACCTGCCACCTCAAATCCGTGTTTTTTCGCCAACTTGCCGATCCCTGTAACCCGCTCCAAGGACAGATCCCGTCCCAAGCTCCAGTCGACGTAGTTCTCTTCCAAAGCCAGGATCATGGTCTCAGCCATGCAGGCGTAGCTGTGTCCCGGAGGGAAACCGAAATCAAAGTGGAAGTCCGGGTTGCCCGGTACTTTCACCACCCCGCCCTCTATGACGAGGACGTCGTCGCGAATCTTCTTTACCTCTACAGAGATGTTCCTCGGCCTGGAGACATCACAGACCAAAGCTCCCGGCTTGAGGTCTCGTGGGTCTATGATGGAGTCTACAGCGGAACTGACGCACACTACTACATCAGCAGCGCGGACCGCCTCGGGGAGATCCCTGGTGACCCTTGGCACCATGCCGGTACGCTCGGTGATTGAGCGGGCCACTTGTTCCAACCGGCCCGCGTCCCTGGCGCAAAGGGTCAGGTGTCTGCCGTTGTCGGCCATTATGAGTGAGACGACTTTTCCTATAGACCCGGTCGCGCCCAATACCAGGACGTTGGCTTCATCCATATCGATTTCCATAAGTGAGGCGGCTTTCTCGGTGGCCTCGATGGCCGTGCCCGCCGTGTAACTGTTGCCTGTGGTTACGGCAATGTCCAGGTTGCGGCGGATAGTGATGCCGGCGTCGCCTACCACCGACGTGAAAGCGCCGAGTCCCACAACCTTCGCGCCCAAATCCGCGGCCATCTGGCCGGCGGCTGTAATCTTCCGCAGAACCTTCTCCTCGGGGAGGCCTAACATGAGTCTGGGCGTGAGAGGGCAGGAAACGAACCAGCCCTCGGCCTTCCCGTAACGGGACTCAACTCCGGTTATATGGGATATCTTTATCGGAGGCATCAAAGACATGCCGAATTCGACCCAACGGTCGGGCAACTTCTTGGCTACCGGGAACTTGCGGCTAACGTCAGAAACATCAATGGGATGAATGATAAAACCAAAGGTGCCCACAGGTATCCACTCCAGACCGGATCTCACTATCCGAGTATCAAGACCATCTACATGCCTTGCGCCGTCTTAGACTGGTGCCTCGTCAAAGCTGCTTCTACTCCGGGATCAAAGACGGCGGGTTTAAGACCAGGATTCTTGGCTTGAAACCGAGCCGGTCCAGGATTCCGTTAATCTCGTCGTCCGTGATGTCTTGAGGATTCTTCCCAAGAAGCGTCACCAGGAGAGCTTCCAGCACGTTTGTGCCGAAGGAGCGGCCCTCCATGTCCGGCGTTGTGGTGATGAGGGTGCTTATGCCTCTTCGCCTAAAGTCCTCAATGTCATCTTCCGTGACCGTATTGGTGATGACCGACTTTCCCTTCATATCTAAAGGCATATGCTTCACTACATAGTGAAAGTCGCCGGCTATGATATCCGCCTGGTGATAGTACTTGGCGTACTTTGAGTTCGCGGCGCGCTTCTCTTGCTTTTGGCCCGTCGGATAGAGCATGGAAAACGGGAGACGCGCTACCATAGGCCCAATTAGCCTCGCCACTCTGTCCAGTGTATTTAGGGACCTTAGGGGCACGGGAATGCCCAGGGTGAAAATGAGGTCGCCTAAGATGAGGCTGCATCCTGTCGCCGCAAGCGCCTCAGCCATTGGAAACCTGTCCGCGCCGCTAACCATCAACACAGTCAGGTCCTTGAAAGGAACACGGCATACCTTATCCAGGTACTGAATCACCCTGCGCTCAAGCGTGCCCTTCACCCGGCCGCCGTCAACGATAGGGCTCTTCTTGGCTGCGTTGGCGATGGGGATCGCGTCCCTCAACATGAACTTGTAATTACCGCAACCCACCCACAGGTCTATCCCGCCCATGCCGAAAGCGTCCACTTTGCCGTCGAGCTCGCCGATGAGTTCTATTGCTTTGGCGATAGATCCGTCGGTTCCGATACGCTCGATGATCACTGGCTCTCCAAGAAACTCCTGCTGGGTGCGTTTGTTCCTCTTAGACGAGCCCAAGCTAACGCTGACCACGTGCTTCACAAGAGGACCCCCTATCCCTTCATCTTGCGAATGACGTCTCTCAAAGCATCCGGGTTCAGGTAGACATCTCCGGTCATGGGAGAACGCCCGATCACTATGGTGGCGATCTCGGTACCCCTGTCGAAGAGCCCCTTCATGATTGCCAACCGCTTGTCGGAGCCGATAAGGATCACCTTTTGGCAGTCGCGGGCCCTGGACAGGAGCCTCATGATCTCGTTGAGCAGGTCATTTCCGCTTCTTTCCCGGACGAAGCTCCACCGCTCGGCGTCGGTCATGACGAAAGTGAACTCGACCCCTTCCTCCAACGCGACGCGCTTTATTTCATCGCAGTTGGCAATGGGAAAGCCGATAACGGCGATAGCTCCGCCCTTGCGGATCTCCCCGATGCCCTCGAGCCGCGAGATAAAGGTCCTGTCGATGCCCGTCTTGGCCGCGACTTCCGCCTGAGATAGCCCTTTTGACCGCTCGATGAGGATGTTCCTAATCTCGTCGTCGATCTTCTGAAGGCTAATGACCTTCTCACCGATACGGATGAAGTCCACAGCGCCACCTTCTGTTGTGCACAGTTTTGTACACATCATACCAGGGAGACCGAGGAGACGCAAGAAATGTAGGGATAAAGAGGAAAACTACTACTCGAAAGGTGACAACGGGAATCTCCGCAATACTCTCTTAAGGGTAGCGTCGGATAGGGCTGAGTCGTCGTGCATCATACCCCGCTTAAGCCCCTCCAGCACGCGCACGCCTTTCTCGGTTGAGAGGCCGAGGTCGCCGGTGACCCGGGAAAGGGCCGTTAGCCTGGCTCCTTCCACAGAACGCGGCAGGCTCATGCCACTCGCGAGCCTCTTCCTGAGCTCGTCCGCGAGGTAAAACTGGGCCAAGCCTGTCAAGGGATTTCCGCACATGCCCGTGGATGTAACACCGAAGAATTCCGGCATCCTGAGACTGTATCCCAACTCCAACGACGCCTTCAAATCCGATACCTCTTGGGCGATGCTATGGCGGAGAGTCTTGACGGTAACCATTGCGAAGCGCGAAAGGGAGCGGATGATGGCGTGTTCCAGCGTGTGCGCCGCCTCGGGCGAGACTAGGCTGCCTAAGTTCCCTTCCAGCACCACCTCGTCGCCCTCATGGGACCTGCCGAATATGGAGACCCGAATGTCGCCCAGGCTTCTGGAGTCGGTGGCCCCGTCTGAGGGAGTCCAACCCGAACCGTCGATCAGGGGATATGAGGTCCTAAGTTCGCCCAAGTCAAGCGGGGTAACGTCTTCGGCGACCAGAATACCGTTTTCCCAGGAGAACGAACTTGCCCTGAACGTCCCCTTCCCCACAAAAGTGGCGAATACGGCCTCACGGATGGCGAAAGAAGGAGCCGTCATGACCTGCTGGGTCCACGCGTCCCTGGCGGTTACCAGGGACCCCACCGGGTAAATGCCTGTAGCCGGGTCAATTGGGAGAAGAAGGACCGATCGCTTGTTGCCTGCGGCCAAGAAGACTCTCTTCGTCCACTCATCCAAGAACACTCCGGTAAGGTCTTGGTCGGCTCTGGGGATCATCCCGTTTGCTACGGGTATTACAGGCGCCCTCACGATTGAGCCGCCTCCTCTAGGATCCTTATGACCCCTTCAGGATTGGACTCGTGGTTGATGCGGTCCCGTAGCTTTGACGCTCCCTTCACTCCCCTGAGGTAGAATGCCAATTGTTTACGCATTTCGAGAAGCCCCCTCCGGGGCCCTCTACGTTCAATGGCGCGCCGGAAATGGTCTATCGCCACGGCCATCTTTTCGGCGGTGGAGTATTCCCGCTTTTCTTGGCCCCGCAAGAGGTCGAGGCATTGCGCGAAAAAGAAGGGGTTGCCCAAGATTGCCCTACCAACCATGACGCCCGCAAGCCTTCCCGAGTTGGCTTTGGACACGGCTTCTTCGGCCGAGGTTATGTCCCCGTTCCCCACCACGGGGATCGAGACGCACTCCGCCACCCTATAGATCGAGTCCCAGTCGGCGCTCCCCGAAAAGCCCTGAGAAACTGTGCGGCCGTGAATCACGAGCATGTCGGCCCCGGCTTCGGCCAAAGCGGAGGCTATCTCGCAGGGGTCTTGGGAACGGTCCCAGCCCAGGCGCGTCTTGACTGTGACGGGAACGCCGGACGCCTCCTTAACTGCCCGGACCATGTCGATCGCCCGGGGGAGGTCCTTGAGAAGCCCTCCTCCTGAGCCGGGCGAAGTCACTTTCCTGGCCGGGCATCCCATGTTCAGGTCTATGGCCTCAAAGCCTCCGTAGGATGGGTCGAGTACTTTGCGGGCTGCTTTGGCCACAAACTCAGGGTCCTCTCCAAACAATTGGACGGCCAAGGGCCGGTCGCCGGGAGTATGAAATAGAATCTCTTCGGAGTCGTCCCCGCCGAAAATGAGGCCTTTGGCGCTGACCATCTCCGTGTAGCAGTAAGCGCAGCCGTTTTCTCGCTGGATTTCTCTAAACACGCTCCCTGTGTAACCTGCCATGGGAGCTTGGATTATTGGTGGCCAAATAGAAAGCCCGCCGAACTGCAGTGGCTTTAGACTGTTGGGCTCATGATTGCTGGATTGTTGGCTCAATTATTGAACGGTGTCCTCCTCTGAACGGATCCCTGCTTCGGCCAGGACCCTCTCCATGACATATATCGGGGAAGCCCTGCGCAAGGCTACCGCGATGGCGTCCGAAGGCCTGCAGTCTATCTCAATCTCTTCATCGCCTCTGGTTAAGACCAAGGAGGCATAGAAAGTGCCGTCTTTGATCTCCCTAATAATAGCCATTACAACTTCGGCACCCAAGTGTTCAATGACGGAAATCACCAGGTCAGAAGTTAAGGGACGAGGCGCTTTCAGGCCCTGCAGCGGCAGAGCTATGGCGGTTGCCTCCATTGCCCGGATCCAGATCGGTATCAGCGTTGACTTGGTAAGATCGGCCAAGAGCACGACGGCTTGTTCCCCATCCTGGTCCAGTCCAACTTTGTCGACAGTAACCTGGACCATTCTGTCATACCTCCTCAACTGACTATCCGGTCCCAGTTTGGAACACGGCCCTGTTCAAAGAAAGACCGTACTCAATTCCACTCTCAGTTCCATGTTATGTCGCCCACAGCGGGGTAGCGCCTAAGTTTCGCCTCAATTAGGCGTTTGGCTTCCTCGAGACCCTCAGGGGTCTTGGATTCCGCTCTCAAAACCAAAGCGGGCTGGGTGTTTGAAGCCCGTATGAGGCCCCAGCCGTCAGGGAACAACACGCGGACCCCGTCCACGGTAATGACTTCCCACTCTTTTGAGAAATCCTCGGTCACACGCGCGACAACTTCGAACTTCTCTTCGTCGGGGCACTCGACGCGGACCTCCGGGGTTGAATGGTACTTCGGCACTTGAGACAACATCTGGTCTATGGTCTGGTCCGAGTTTGATAGAATCCGCAAGAGGCGCGCCGCGGCGTAGAGAGCGTCGTCAAAGCCATAGTATTCGTCCCTGAAGAACATATGCCCGGACATCTCGCCGGTAAACAGGGCGTCCACTTCCCTCATTCTGGCCTTAATCAGGGAGTGTCCGGTCCGGGTGAACTCGGGGCGGCCTCCAAGGCTCCTTACGAAGTCCACCAAAGCTTGGGAGCACTTCACCTCGATCAAGGCCAAGGCACCCGGGTGTTTCTCGAGGACTTCTCGCCAGAAAACTGTCTGGAGCTCATCGCCGAAAACGAGCCTACCCGAGCCGTCTACAACACCTATCCTGTCGGCGTCTCCGTCAAAGGCGATGCCGAGATCGGCACCGATCTCCCTAACCCTCTCGCTCATGGCTCTGACGTTTTCCTCACGGGTCGGGTCCGGATGATGATTGGGGAAACTGCCGTCCGGCTCGAAGTACATCTCCTCGAAAGACGCGCCTATCCTTTGAAGCACCCTGCGGTTTATGGGTCCGCTCGAGCCGTTTCCCGCATCCACCACAGCCAGCACCTTTCGGGGGCCGAGGGCAATCTTCTGCCCGATGTCCTCAACATAATCAGGAACCGGGTCCTTTTCGGTAAACGTCCCGTCTCCCGCAGCATAACGGCCACGGTCAATTATGCGCCTGATTTCCTGTATCCCTTCGCCGTAGAGAGTATCGGACCCGTAAGCCAGCTTGAACCCGTTAAACTCGGGTGGGTTGTGGCTCCCGGTGACCATTACTCCGCCTTCGATCCCATACTTGATTCGCGAAAAATAAAACACGGGCGTGGTGACCATGCCGATGTCCACCACGTCAATCCCGCTCTTCATCAACCCATCGGCCATTATGCGTGAGTATGCATATGACGAAAGCCGGTTGTCCCGGCCCACAATAGCGCTTAGAACACCGCGTTCCTTGAGAAAAGCGCCGTAGGCCCGCCCCAGGGCCAGCACCGTCTCTTCTGTCAGGTCTTCGCCGACTAACCCTCTGATATCGTACTCCCTGAATATTCGCGGGTTGACCAAAGTCATGGGACGATCCCTCCTACAAACCTAGATTCTACCCCCGCCGGGCAATTCCTTTACCTGCCAGAACGCCTGATTATCCATGTCGGCGAGGGTAACACTAAGCACATAAGGAGGTGATCGAGTGACCCAAGTTAAGTGCAAGGTGAAGCCCTGTTACTACTACAGGGACGGAGACATCTGCGGCGCCGATACGATCATGGTCGATTACAACACTCAGAAAGCCTCGACGTTGAGAATGGAAGCGGGCGACATGGACTTCAACGTCGGCAGAGCGACCGGCAGGGCCCAGAACTTCAGGGATTTTGAGGCCGGCGACTTGACCGGTTCTCTGGGCGGAACAAGCGTTAACAAGGGCGACGACAATAAGGTCAAGAGCTCTGAAGAAACGCTGTGCGCCACATTCAGGCCCAAGAACTCGGAGCCGCGCCATTAGCCTTGTTTCGAAGCCGTGAGTTAATAAGCGGCGCGTTGGGGCAGTAAGTGAGCGCGAAGAGGGAGGCCGTTCGCCTCTCTCTTCGGCTATAACTCAGCCCAAGCCTGCATTGAACCACTCCCATCCAGAGCTTCCACACATGTCACATGCTGGTTCCTCAGACCTTCGACAAGCCCAACTCGTTGCGCTAAACTGTTGTCATTCTAGTGTCTACCTGGAGGTTAGTATGCTGACTACCAAGAGTGTTCGAGCAGGCGACAAGGTGTTCGCATGCAAAGGCATCGTCTTTGACAAGGACGGCACTCTCATCGACGTGTACTCCATGCTCGCGGCGCTTGGCCGGGAACGCTACAAGAGACTCACCGAAAGAGTACCTGAGAGCGCCCTTCAATGGATGGACAAATGCACGGGGTTTGACCACGAGGCCGGACATGTGGAGCCCTTTGGCCCTCTGGCCTCCGCTGGAAGAGATCACGAAGTGGTCATCTCGGCTACCGCGCTTTGGCTCGCGGGAATTCCTTGGTACCGTGCCATCCAAATCTCCATCGATGCGTACGATGAGGTCGACCGCACCTATGACCCCAGCACCGGCGTAAGCCTTCTGCCGGGTGCGAAGGAAACGGTGAAGGCGCTTTTCGACGCGGGCTTTTCCCTTTGCATCGCGACTTCGGACATGCATGCCAGGGCAGCTTCCCAGCTCAAAGACTTGGGCATGCTCGATTATTTCGAGGTAATAGTTGGCGCTGACGATGTGGAAAACATCAAGCCTGCCCCAGATCCTTTGCTAAAGTGCGCCGAACTCTTGGGCGTTCCGCCTCAAGACCTAGTGATGGTCGGTGACGCTCCCCAAGACGCAATGATGGGCAGAAGCTCGGGGGCTATGACCATCGGACTCTTGTCGGGCGTTGGCACCGCGGAGCTCCTTGAAGGTCACTGCGACGTGGTGGTCGAGGGAGTAAAGGATATCAGCCCCTGTTAAAGCTGTAGTTCCGTTCTTGGACAAGCCTATATGGACGAACCTGGGAGGGCACACCCGGGACAAGCCGTAGGATTCTTGAAAACCGGTTTATGAGAAAGGCGCTTCCTGCCAGAGACAGGGACTTGTTGTTTGGCCCGGACGCTGCGACTATGCGAGCAGGTAATTATTTGCTCATCCTTGACGAACAGGTCTGGCAGGGATAGCCACAGACTTGGCGAATAAAGAAACCTAACCAGAGAAAGGAGGTGCAAATCAGAATGTTGGTAGCCAATCGTGTATTCGACCTCTTCACGTTGCTGGTAACTTGCGGACTCATCGGACTGGGCATGTACCTGGCGAATCAGGGAAAGAAAGTGGAAATCCGCCCCATCCCCGGCTTCGAGGCCATGGATGAAGCCATCGGACGAGCCGCTGAGATGGGCAAGCCGTTGCACTTCACTCCCGGATACGGCGGTCTGGTAGCCGCCACCTTCGCCGCGTTCGAGGTGCTCGGGTACGTAACAAAGAAGGCCGCTGAGTACGACGTGCGCCTTATCGTCACTGTCTCTCAGCCCGAAACCTTTGCTGTTACCGAGCAGGTCATGCGCCAGGCATACCTGGAGGCCGGCAAGCCCGAAGCCTTCAGGCCGGAAGACTGCCGGTTCATTTCGACCGACCAGTGGGCGTACGCCAGCGGTGTTATCGGCGTACTCTACAGAGATAAAGTGGCATCAAACATCATGATAGGCAACTTCGCGGCCGAAGCGCTGATTCTGGCTGAGGCGGGCAATACCATCGGCGCGGTCCAGATCGCGGGAACGAGCAACGCGTACCAGATCCCGTTCTTCGTCGTGGCTTGCGATTACGTCGTCCTCGGTGACGAAATGTTCGCGGCCGGAGCTTACTTCGCCAAGAACAAGATCCACCTGGGAAGCCTTTGGGGCGAGGATCTTGTGAAAGGCATCTGCATCGCCATCATGGTCGTAGGTGCCCTCTTGGTGACAGCCGGCAGCCGCGGGTTGATAGACCTAATGTCCAAATAAGGAGGTGAGCACGTAATGTTTATGAGAAAGACGCTTCCCGTTATCATCGCGTTCGTCTGCGGAGTATCGGTGGTTATCGACTACTTCTTCAAGATCGACGCGCTGAAGCCTTTCGCCCAGGAAATCCTGACCTGGCGCTCCATCATCGCGATATTCGCCCTTGGCCTTGGAGCCGTCAACATCATCAGGGTCCACGTGAAGAACCTTCAGCGGGACGGAGGCAAGAATATCTTCAGCTGGGCTCTGCTCGTGACATTCGTGGTCACCATCCTGGTGGGCGTCACGAGTGGCCAGTCTTCACCGACTTACAAGTTCATTTTCGACTATATCAACGTTCCTACAGGAAGCGCGATCTTCTCGTTACTGGCATTCTATATAGGAACCGCTGCTTACCGTGCATTTAGGGCCAAGAACGCCGAGGCGGCCATCCTCCTAATCACCGGCTGCATCGTCATGTTGGGCCGTGTACCCATAGGAGCGAAGATCCTGCCGTTCTCGCCTAAGGCCACAGACTGGATCATGTCCGTCCTGAACGTGGGCGGCCAAAGGGGCGTCATGATAGCGGGCGCCATCGGCTTCATCGCTGTTTCGCTTAGGATTATCGTTGGTCTAGAACGCCGTTCGTACGGCGGGGAATAAGGGGGGAGATAAATGGACATCTTTGAAAAGCTTCAAAACTTGGATAAGCGGGTGTTCTATCTCCTCATGGCCCTCGCCATAGCGATACCGACCATAAGCCCCATCGGGCTTCCGGTCGAGGTAACCCCGGCTGTCCAAAGGACCTACGATTTCGTGAAGAGTCTGCCTGAAGGCTCTATAGTTCTCATGGGATACGACTATGAGCCCGGCGACGAGATCGACCTGAACCCCATGGCTCAGGCTCTCTATCACCAGTTCGCCGAGAAGAAGATCAAAGTCGTCGCGATCGCGTCCTTCCCGTCGGCGCCTATGTTCGCGGAGTACACCATGAAGGTGTTTGAAAAGTACGGGTACGAGTACGGCAAGGACTACGTGCATCTCGGGTACTACGCGGGTGCCGAGTCCACCTTGGCGGCATTCGGTAACGACCCGAGATCGATCTTCTCCACGGACTTCTACGGAACTCCGTTGTCGGAGCTCCCTCTCATGAAGAACATCTCCAGCATGAAGGACTTCGCGATGGCAGTAACCCTTAACGATGGTCCGACTAACGGCACAGGTACCCATGACTGGGTCCGCCAGGCTGTTATGGCTCACGGCGTACCCCTAATCATGGGTGTCACCGGAGTCTTGGCCGCCAGCAATGAAACCTACGTTCAGTCGGGACAGTGCAAGGGCATCCTCGCGGGCCTTCGCGCGGCGGCTGAGTACGAGAAACTCACAGACAAGAAGGGCTCCGGTACCGTCGGTATGGACGCCCAGTCCATAGCCCACCTGCTCATCGTCATTTTCGTGGTCATGGGCAACGTGGCTATGTTCCTCTCCAAGAAAGCAACCCCCGCTAAGGGAGGTGCCAAGAGATGAATATCTCCACGAACGCCGGACACTGGGTTGGCGCCATAGCAGCTCTGGCTATCTACTCTGTGTTGATTAAAGACAACCCGGCTTACAAGCTGGTGGAGCACATCTTCGTAGGTGCCTCGGCAGGCATCGCGGTCGTCGCTGGAGTCGAGAGCTTCAAGAGCACCGCTTTGAATCCTCTCACCAACGGGAAGACTCTGTTGCTTGTTCCGATGCTCCTCGGACTTCTGCTCTACGCCAGGTACTTCCCGTCGGTGTCGTGGCTAAACCGCATTCCCCTATCCCTTATGATGGGGGCCAGCGCGGGCGTGGCCATGCGCGGCGCGGTCGAAAGCCAGATTGTCCAGCAGCTAACAGGTACCATGGTTCAGCTGAACACGTTTGACAACTGGATCATCTTCCTCGGCACCGTATTGTCGCTGTTCTACTTCTTCATCACCTTCAAGACCGGCAAGGCCGGCGGCGTCGCCGCCAAGTTCGGCCGTTACTTCATGATGGCCGCTTTCGGCGCCGCCTTCGGCAACACGGTTATGGGTCGTGTGTCGGCGGCAATCGGCCGTTTCCAGTTCATCTTCCTAGACTGGCTGGGATTGTAATAGAGAATTAGGACCGCTGCGGCAAAAGACGCAGGTAATAGGCGTTAGCCAAGAAGAGCCCCGGAAGCCGGGGCTCTTCTTT